>JBBRHV010000062.1:0-13065 GCA_038222225.1 Candidatus Omnitrophota bacterium | reverse complement strand
AAAGAACAAACAACGCAAACCGTATAATTGATTCAACAACGCGCGTTTATCGCTCTCCCGTGAGCCTCGCTTATGCCCAAATTCTTCATACCGGCTATCTCTCTTTAAGCTCCTTCTTCATAAAACTTTTTCCAGAATCTCATTATGCCAATACCCATCCCCCGCTGCTATGACAGGGATGTCCACATACGCTGCTGCTGTGGAAGCCCCCAACAACACAAACACCGCGATTAAACCTAACACTTTTTTTCCCATTGAACTGCTCCTTTTCTTTACTTGAGTTGTACAGACACAGATGCCGCTTAAAGCAGCCCGCAATCTGCAGATTAAATATTTTATACTGACTAAAAAAATTACAACAGAAGACGAAAGTATATCCGTTGCAAATAAAAAAGTCAATACGACAAACTTGGATAACCAGGGACAACCTGCGATAAGCCGGGACATCATAGGACACTGAAAACATGGCACTAGGATAAATAAAAAAAGAGATACATGGAAGAACCGAAAATAAATCGAAATAGATTGAAATACATGGAAACAAATGGAAATATAAAAACCGAAACATAAAATTAATTTAATCTAGCCATCCCCTACTCCAGGCGATTTTTATTTCTATGTGTTTCAACCATATTCCCTATAGTTCTCCATCGTATTTTAATGGCACTGCCTAGCATGATGCTTTTTTACTGGAAAAAGCGTCCGTCACCTTTATACTATGAGAATGCCCAAGCCGAAAATCTCGATTATCCTGCCGGTTCTCAACACCAGAAAATATCTGCCGCCGCGGATCGAAAGCATCCTCTCTCAATCCTTTCAGGACTGGGAGCTGATCGTCGTCGACAGTTATTCCGATGACGGCTCCTGGGAACTCCTGAAATCCTTGCATACTGACAACCGGGCCCACTTGTGCCAGAGAGAACGGCAAGGCCTTTATGACGCCTGGAATCACGGCATCGCTCAGGCACAGGGTGAATATGTCTATATCGCCACCAGCGACGATACCATGCAAAAAGACTGCCTGGAAAAATTACTGGCCACCCTGCAACGCAATCCTGCCTGCGGTTTCGCGCATTGCAACCTTCAAATCATCGACGACAACGGCAAATGGCTCAAGGACAAATGGAAAAAAAATTTTTTAGCGCAGAAATTCTATTCAGACTGCCTTGATGTCGATCATCTCAGAAAAGCCCCGTTAGACGGGATCCTGCTCTTCGGCCTGGGCACGATCTTTCATTCGATCACGCAGCTTTTGATCCGCAAGAAAGTTTTTAACGAGATCGGTTTCTTCAGCGATCAATGGGGTTCGGCCGGGGATTTTGAATGGGGCATGAAGGCCTCGCTGATCTTTGATTCGGTGCATGTCCCCGAATATCTGGCGACCTGGCGGTTTTATGAAGGCCAGGCCACGCCGGCATACCCTCCGGCGGATCTGTTTCTCCGTCATATTCAAATGACCGCCTCCGCCGTTAAATGCCTCAAGACCCGCGATCCGGAACTTTACGACAAGCTCCATAAACACTGGCCGGCCCTTCAGAAAATCAATCTTCTCAATCACCGCCAGATCAATCAAAAGCTTCATTTCCGGAATACAGTTGAAAAGAATTTTCCCGAGGGAAGTTTTCTGCGCGATATTCTCTTAAGCATTTCAAACTTTTGCGCTCAACAGGATATTCTGCGGAAAATGAACCACATGAAAAAGACGACGGATAAGGTGTTGGGGGATTATCGAGAATATATTAAAACAGGGTAAAGGGTAAAGGGAAAACCTTAGAAAGACACTGAGGCACTAGGACATCCCTCCGGGGACTAATCCTGGGAATTCTGCGAATTCCGCAGGGCTCGGGCACTAGAAGGCGCCAAAACAACCTGCGGTGAAGTGTCTGAATAAAACGTTCCGCAAGAACCTCTTTGTTGCGGCGACGGATGATCCACTCCATCGCCGCATGAAGATTATTCTGTTCCCAACGGTCAAGTTCACCCCGGTTTGTGATGTGTTAAGCCGCAGGCCGTCAACCTCATCAGGACTGATCGGAGTCACTCCCAGCGGCGTTTCAAAATCATTCATCGTCCCAGAACCCTTTCGGCCTATCGATCAGCAGTTTATCAGCCGTATCCTTAAGCGCTTTTTTATTTTCCGCAGAAGAAAGCCCCTGCAATTCCAGGGCCATGGTATGATCCAAACGCTGCATCTGTTTGAGGACGAGCTCCTGCGCACGATCCCGGACGATCTGTTCCAAACTCTTTTCTGAAACAAATCCGTAAACAAAACGCATCCCCATGCCTTTAGCGATCCTCTGCAAAGAAGACAGCGTAAGATTGCCGCCTTTCTCAGCCTTTTCCAGCCGGGAAATACGGGATTGATCAAATCCGGTTTTACGCGCCATCTGTGTTGTGGTTAATCCCAAAGCTTCACGGATCGCCCTGATCCATCCGCCCTCAGGAGCACCAAGATCAGCAAAAGCCCGCAACAACCTTGTAGGCTCTAACCTACGAAGTTAGAACTTCGTAGGTTGGGACGGCTTGCTCATCACACATGGGTTGTTAGCGATAGACATCTTTACGGTGGGCAACTTTGACGATACAAACAATCAAAACCTTATCCTCAATTGAATACAGGATCCGATAATCTCCGCAACGCACCCTGTATTTTTCCTGACCGGATAACTTTTTACAATCACGGGGCCGGGGATCTTCGGCTAACGCAGAAATTTTGGAAAGGACCGCCCTGAGATCCTTCTTAGGCAGATTTTCGATTTCTTTCACCGCAGACTTCTTGATCTCAACCTTATATTTTCCCATCAGCCTTCAACTTTTTTAACAAGTCTTCATACGACGTCGTGGGCTCCTTGACTCTTTCTTCAAAAGCCTTCAGATCCTCCTGATCCTCAGCCAACTCACGACGCAAGGCTTCATTGACGATGTCAGAAATTGACTGATCTGTTTCACCGGCTTTCACTTTAAGAATCCGATGAATCGCCGGATCAAAATAGATTGTTGCCCGTTTGGTTAACGTAGCCATACTCTCACCTCCTTCATACTGTACGATGAAAGTATAGCACTATAACGTCATAACGTCAAGACGTTAAGTATCCTCAAAACCGCTTCGTTCCAAAACAGAACACACTTATTTTTTCTGTGTCCGCAAACAACCTCGGAGGTAACCTACGAGGTTGGAATTTCGAACATGAGATGCCCCTTCAATACCGCATCGCATAAAAATTCCTCCAGCCCTTTCATCTCACCTTTAAGCTGCGCCGCATTCAAATGCCGAATATAGGCCTGTTTCTGCTTTTTCAAGATCAAGGCCGGGGCAATATTATGGCGCAAAACCATAGCCTGTATCAGCAGCCTTCCAATACGGCCATTACCATCGGCAAAGGGATGGATTTGTTCAAACCGCGCATGGATTTCAGACGTATGCGCGATCGCATCCGCATTCTTGACATTCATCTCCTTGATCAAAATTTTCATCAACTCCGGAACCTTCACAAAATTGGCTGTCGGCACGTTAGCGCCGACAATACGCACGGCATGATTTCGGTAAGACCCCGCGTCATCCCGGATCCCGTTCATCAGCATCGCATGCATTTTTAGGATCATTGTTTCGGTGATCGCGTAGCCCGCGGGTAAAACATCAAACAACCACATCAACGCTGCCCGGTGATTTTTAGCTTCGATCTGTTCGGTCAAGGTGCGATTGGACAATGCAATATCATCAAACAAGACTGCCGCGGTCTCAGCCTCAGTCAGGGTGCTGCCCTCAATGCTGTTGGTATTATACGTCAACGCTAGCACGCACTGATCCATCAGGTCACTTCTTAAAGCCAGCAGTTTCAAGAGGCTCTGTCCGGATGCCCGCTGAGCAACCAACTCTTTTTTAACGGTCAGAATGTCTGAATCGGGAACAGGTGTTCCAAACAGTTCAGCCAGCAGACCATCAATGCGCAGCTGCGCCTTCGCGCGCGGGGATGACCTGGCGTTGACCCAGCTATTGAGCGTGACAAAAGTCACTCCCAGTTTACGCGCCAAGCCCTCCTGAGTCAGGCCGGATAAAGATAAAATCAACTGAAGTTTTTCGGATGTCTTCATAGGGAAAGGATAACAAACTTTATATAGTTTGTCAAATTATAGAACTTTATAAAGTTTCATCATTTGACTGCCAAAACAACCTGCGAAGTTACAACTTCGTAGGTTGGGAAGGCCCACTTTCACGCTTGTAAGTGCAATGCTTTCAAAACTGCTTCAGGATCTCTTTCAACAACCCTTAGCAATGCCCTTGCCGGTCCTTCCGGCTGACGTAAGCCCTGCTCCCAATTGCGCAAGGTTGACGGACTGACCCCGATCATAAACGCGAATTCACTTTGAGACTGTTTAAGACCCTCACGAATCTTTTTGATCTGAACAGACTCTATTGTAATAACGCGCGCCGGTTTTTTTTGCCCGGAACGGATCTTCTTCATCTCTCGGACACTTTCCACAAGCTGATCAAAATCTTTATTTTTCATTCGTATCCTCCTCAATCAATCGCCTAAAAACCCTGACCTGTTCTTTCGTCAAATCTGCCGCTGCAGACTTTTTATACACATACAGCAAAAAAATCTGTTCATCCTGTACATACCAATAATAGATTATCCTAGTTCCGCCTCGTTTCCCCCTGCCGGATGATGTCCAACGCAGCTTACGTAACCCCCCTGATCCCTGAATCACCTTCCCCAAATCCGGCCGGATAGACAGCATCATTTGAAGCCGGCCATACTCATCCTCCGAGAGAAAATCACCAATGATCTTTGAAAAGATCGACGTCTCAACAAACTCCATTCCTGCCTCCTTAAGTATACTTCATTGAAGTATAGCTGTCAACAGGGGTAAGCTTTAATTATGGAGGATGAACTTTTTAATAGGGGAATGCTTCTGAAAAAATAAATATAAATTGTCCTAGCAGACAAATGAATAGATTTCAAACCGCCAAACAACCTCGTAGGTGCTGATGACCTACGCGGTCAAAACTTCGCAGGTTGGGAAAGAAAAAGTCACCTTTATTTTACCGTAAGCTTCTTGACCCTGCCGTTTTCCCAAACCGCCAAAGGCATACCTGACTTTTTATGTTCGGCTACAACCTTTCGCACAGCTTTTTTCATGGCAAGTTCGGCTTTATCCAGAATCGTCGTTCTCTTTTTCATAACTCAACTCCAACCTTTTTAGTAATCTGTCCAAACAAATCATAATCTATCACATCCATATGCGCATTGTGCTTACGGGCAATGATCTTCGGTTTAACTCCAGCATTATTAAATAAAATCCATTTTTCGGCAAGCGGCCTGTAGCTTTTAAAAAACCTCTCCATACTTCGCTCAAAACGACGTTTAATGTCCTCAACGGGAACCGGATGCCCTCCCTTTGACACGCGGTCTTTCACCCGGGCAATGGCCAACTGCTCGCTAGGAATCCATAAAAAAAAGATGTGGATCTTGTAGCCCAATTCTTGAAGCATTTTGAAATACTTTAAATATGTAACCCCGGACATGGTTGTTTCAAACCCAAAATCAACACCTTGCCTTGAGTATTCTTTGATCTGCTCCAAAACAAGCTTTCCGGACTTGATAGCCACTTGGGACGGGGAAAATGGAGACAACCCCTGAGCAATGAGGTCTGCGTTGATAAAACGGTCGCATTGAGCATATTCCGGAAGAAATGTTCTGGCAAAAGTTGTCTTCCCCGAACCGTTCGGCCCGGCAATGATGTAAACATTTTTCATGGCCATATTATACACGAAAACCCGGACCGCGAAGGATCAAAAATAAAAAAGAGAACATAACGGTGTTTTTTATAAACAACCTCGTAGGTTGGGAAGGCTCTGTTAGACCCGGGGGCCGGACGCGCTGCGTGAACGCTCCTTAATGCCTTCGTCCAGATACCACCTCACCATGTTCTTTAAACCGTCTTCAATGGAAAACTGCTGCTTAAAGCCCAGGTCGCGCACCTTCTTGGAACCATGCGTTGTGGGAGAGGCAAACTTCTTGATGCGATTAGCGGTGATGGGAAAATTGATCTTAGTGAGTTTGGCAACCACATCGATGGGATAAGCAAAAGCGTAGATCAGATTGAGCGGCAGATGAAAACCCAGCGGTTTTTTTCCGAGTTCCGCGCGGATAATATCAGCAATCTGTTTTGACGTCTTATGCGGCTCATCCGAATAATTGACCACCTCGATCCCTGAACGCAGTTTCTGCATCGCGAACAAGGTCGCGGCCACTAAATTCTCGACATACGCCACAGACTTAATATTGTCACCCTTGCCCACCAAAATAAACCTCTTATGAAAAATGCTGTCGATCAGACGGAACATATTAGCAAAATTATGCGGCCCAAAAACCACCACCGGCCTCACGATCAAAACTTCCCTTTTGGAATCTTTGGCAGCCCACTGTTTGATCAGCGCCTCACCGGCAAGTTTGGACTGGCCGTAATCATTGGATGGATGCTCTCCCATGCCTTCATGGCTAAAATTCTCCACGTCTCCGTAGACCGCAACCGAACTGTAAAACACCAACTTTTTGATCTTAAGCTCCGCCATCACATCCAGCATGACCTGAGTTCCGTTCTCATTGATCAGGAAAAAATCCTCGCGCGAAACCCCGAAGTCATGATGTTTGGCCGCCAGATTAATGACCATATCCACACCCTGCGCCGCTATTTTCAGCTCTTCCCGGGAAAGGATATTGCCTTGATAAAATTTATATCCCAGCGGAAGGGGACAGTCCCCCTGCGGTCCCTTCTTCGATGGGCAGTCCCCATGGCTCCCCGCATCTTTCGGCGCCAGATCAAACCCAACAATTTCATGCCCGGCCGCTTTCAAGTCCCTGACCATGTAGCGGCCGATAAAACCTTCAGAACCAATAACGAGTATTTTCATATGTATTCCCCTCTTAGCAACCTCGAAGACAACCTACGAAGTTGGCACGGCCCTTTATAAATTTCGATAAAAAATAAAGGTGTCTGCACCTTTATGACCTTTATGCCTTTATGTATTCAACCAATCCCCAAATAACAAGACCCTGTCCTTCTGCGACGGGTCAAACAAGAACGGCTCCACATCCCTGGCCAAGGCCCCTAAATTGATCCGGCTTATACGCTCCTTGAGCGCCGCAACCAGCTCCTGCCTAGCTCGGATCCCGAACTTTTGACCCAAGTAACCATAATCCGGTTCCGTCTTTGCCATCAAAAAAACCACATCAAAAAAGTCCCGCCCCTTTTCCGGTTCACGCTGAAGGCACGCTGAAATCTTCTGAGACAGCAACAACGCCACCGGAACAGTATTGATATAACGGAATATCCCGAAGACGTTGAGAAGAAATTTTTCCTCCCTATAATCATAATTCTGCGGCTCCGCATCAATCCGGATCAAGATGCGCTGCTGCTTATAACCGGACAACCCCTGTTCAAACAAAATCCCCGGGAACCGAATGTAACAATGGTACGCCCCCGCAAACACATTCTTGAGATCCACGTTATATCCATCCAGTTCCAACTCCCGCTTGATCAGCGCTGAAATATCCTCAAAATCCGCCTGCGTTAAGCCCCTGTTATCAAAATCCAGATCCTCAGAAAACCTGACGCCCTGATGAACGATCCTGATCGCTGTCCCGCCGATAAATACCAAACGGCCCGCATACTTTGATCCATAGATAATATCCAGAATCTTATGCTGAAGATATTCTTTAAGAATATTCTCCTTAAACCCCCTCAATCGCTCGGGATAGCGCGCCAGGATATCTTCCAAATTAAGCATTGATCATCTCCATGACATGATCTGCGGCCTTATTCATTTTCCGTGAATCGAACAAGCCCAGATATCTGTTCAGTTTATCCATATCGACGGAAGCCCGCAGCTCCCCCACATTCAACCTTAAACCCTCCAAGACGGCCCGCCGATCAGAGCCTGGCGTAAAATACAGCATATCCAATACTGTCTTTTCAGGGTCAGAAATAAAAAACGACCCTCCCTCCAGCTCAATGGTGTTATATCCAAAAAAAAGTCCTTTTTTAACGGAACGATATCGAAAATCACCCAGCCGGGTTGTGATCAATGTATTGCGATGTGTTGTGATGCTGATCGTCTGAAAAACCGCCTCGGGGATAAAGCTATAATAAGAAAGCGCGGACTGCAAACCAATATATGAAGGCTGATAGATCCTGGAGGCAATCGTCCTTAATAAAGCATCATCCGGTTCTGTGTCGGCAAAGACATAAAAATCACTGACAACTTTTTGAATATATCCCTTCTGCTGCCACTCATATAGCCGCCTTCGATCAAAACCGCTAAAATAGGTGACAACATTGCGAATATCAATCAGCCGCCGATCACCCATAAGTTTTCTAAATTCAATATATGTCATTTTCACTGCTCATTATTAGTGTTTTATAACTAAAAAATAGCATCAAAAATGAGTTTTGTCAAGCCCTTCTCCAAATATGGTTTGAATAAAGGCGTCCGCCACCTGAAACAACCTACGAAGTTGGAACTTCGTAGGTTGGGAAGGACATGGAGCCCCACGGCCTTTAATCACTCATTTCAGCCAGAGTCTAATCCGCCTCAGGAGGACAAAGCCGTTGTTTTCTGCGAAGGCGGATAAAATAAAGGTGTCTGCACCTTTATTTACCAATCTTGAGAAGAATATCCGAAACATCCACCTCCAACTGGACAGCTAAAACCGGAGCCCGAGCTTCAATCTGATCAGTCATCCGGCGAAACTCCTCCTCAACAAGAGATGGCTTGATCTCAACCTCCCGGGCTAATTCTTGCCAATGACGTTCTTTGACCCATTGCGGCCGGTTCTCACCGCCGACCTTCATGGCCATACGCATGGTCAGCGATGGATACACGGCTGTGCTCAGCATATCATAAAACGGCGCCAAGCGAATACTTCTGTCCTTGTATAGAATAGAAATATTTTTCGCATGAGCGTCGGCATTCCCAATCTTCCAATTAAAAATAATCCAGCGCAAAAGATTCATTTTGTCTGCCAGAGGCTCAGAACCGTATCTCTCAAGCAACGCAAAACAATCCTTAATACCCGGGCCCCCTTCACCCTCATATTTTTGGTCATAAGAAAATCCCATCGCCTGACAAAAATCCTCCTGATGAAAGCGAACCACCACGCCGTCCCTATACAAACGGTCATAACGCTCACACAGCAAAACCGGGGTGTCTTTAATCAAAACAATCCGCGTCTCTGCCGTCGGAATCCCCAAGTCAGACGCCAAACGCATACAAAAAAACTCATTGGCCACACTTTGAGGAAAGGCGGCCATGGAAGGTTTAAGAATATGGGTTGTCGCCGCAGACCCTTGAGGCAGATAAAAAGCTTCTTGATTAAAAAATACCGGGATTTTCTGCTGGGCTCCAGCCAACGATAAACGGATCCCCTCCTGCATCAACAGCGGATGAACAACAGCATTTTTAATTTGCTGATAAAGAACTTCCTCATCAATAAGCGTGTATCCGTCATCTTTGCTGCCCTGCGGCGCCACTTTATCTGTGATAAATAAAGCGCCGGCGCATTCTCCACCGAAGGCTTTGAGCAACTCAAAATCATTCTGAACCGAAACCCCGATCGAACGGGCAAGTGCGTCCCTGACACCAGCTTCAGGCAAAAGATTGGCAAAAAACGAACGCGCCGCTTCATTCACAAAAGGCTCATTTCGCAAGGGCAATGTGATCGAAACGGCAAAGCCATCTGCTGCGGCCAGCCAATCTTCATCATACTGAAAACTCCACTGCCCCTTAAGGCGTTCGATCCGACCAACACGTTGCTTGCCATAAAACACATAAAGACTATCCATCACAACCGTCTTTCGCTTATATTCAAATCCATGCCAAGATTATTTAATACCTTCATGACCAACCCTATTTCTGCGGTTGGCTTGCCATTTTCTAACTCTGACAGGAACCGTGTTCCAACATTACATAGTCCAGCAACCTGCCGCTGTGTCAATTTAAGCGTTTTGCGTTTTTGACGAATTTTCTTTCCTATTGTCTGGATATCCATAATATTTTCCCTTTCGGTAAAAATATATCATTTTATTAAGTAAAAATCAATATTTTTCCCTTTAGGGAATATAAATGCGCATAAAGGCGACAGACACCTTTATCAATTCTAACCTACGAAGTTGGAACTTCGTAGGTTGGGACGGCTGCTCTATATTTAGCGCGCGGTTTCCCACACCGCCATTTTCTCGCCCCGCAGAAAACGGATGATCCCCCAGGCGATCGCCAAATTACTCACGCAAAAATAATAGATGATGTTGAGGATCTTCGGGCGTTTATCCTGCCAGACGCTTCCCAATGCTCCCAGCATATAAAAGGCGATCTGCGCTACCAGCATCCAGCGAAAAACCCAGCATTGTTCAACAATAAAAACATTACTCAGTAAAACTCCCGCCAAAAAGACCGGCACCAAACCCCGGAACAATTTATGAGAGATCACAAGAACCGCATACCACCCAAATTTAAACGGGTTCATCATCTCCGACATACTCAACAGCCCGCGCATGTTCTGCACCGTGATGCGTGAACGCTTACTGATCTCCGCGCTATCGGCATGGATCGAAAACTCACGGCACACCGCATCGCGCTCCAGCACCACGCGTTTGCCATGCTTGACGCAATTCAAGACCGCGATCAGATCATCCGCCAAGTCATCAGCCATTTGAAGAGGAAACAATTCTTTGCGCACCGCATAAAAAGTTCCTGACACCGATGTCAGCGAAAAGATCTGTTCTTCCCAATCCTTAATCCGGCCTTCATAACTCCAATACGCCTCTTCGCCTTTGGCGATATCGCCTTGTTGCGGATCCATATACTGCAGACGCCCGGCTGAAATTCCAACCCGTTCGTCGACAAAATTTCGAACCAGCAGCTTCAACCCCTTCGGCTCCAGGCGACTGGTAGCATCGGAAAAGACTAGAATTTCTCCGCAGGCCTGTGCAACCGCAGCTTTATAGCCGGCGATCTTGCCGCCACGCTTCTCCATTCGAAGCAGCCTCACGCCCTTATGCTCAAGCCCCCGCACAATCTCATCAGTCCGATCCGATGAACAGTCCGACACAACGATCACTTCCATCAATTCTTTGGAATAATCAAAGGCCAACACCTCTTCAATCTTCTGACCGATCGACTCTTCCTCATTGTAGGCCGGAATGATGACCGTAACAGATGGGGTGATGGTGTCTGGGGGCTGTCCACCGATGGTGGCCCTGCCCCTGCAGGGTGTTTCACTAGATGAAACAGCAGGGGACTGTCCCCTTTTGAGCATCGAAACCAGGGCAATCAGCACCGGATACCCGACGTAGGTGTAGAAAATTAAAAATAGAAATAAATAGAATAAAAAAGTCATATAGATCCTCAGTGAAATAGGTTGAAATACCTGGAAACACGTTGAGATACATTGTAACTAAAATTTGTTTCTACATATTTCCATGTGTTTCAATTTTGTTTCAAAATATTTCCTTTCCTTTTTTTTGTCTCGCTGATCCAAAGTCCAATATTCAAAAAACTAACCATCCGTGCCAAGCCGTAGATCAAGTATAAAAAAATCAGCGCAGGAGCATACTGAAAATCATTTCGTCTCATTGCCGATTTAAGCGAAAGCATAACAGGAATACACAACATCCCTGCCAAAAACAGGATCGCCATCCCTGCCGCTTTCATCAACCCGGAAATAACAATTCCAATGAAACACATCAACATGATGCAAGAAAATATAAATGTCTTGTCAAAAACATATACTGGAAATTCCCTTACAAACCTCTGAATACCGCCGCGCCCATGCCACAGTTGTTTTTTGAAAAACACGCCTAAGCTTGAAGCCTCACCCAAATGAACAACCGTAAGGTTTGGAACAGAAATAATTTTAAACCCACTCTCTCTTAACCGACGACAAAAATCCGTATCTTCTCCTGTCTGAAGATCTTCACTAAAACCCCCAATGCCTTTAAAGACATCATTTCGAATCCATAAATTCCCTGATGGAATCCAATCAGTCTCACCAGCTATCTGTCTGCGCCGAGACATATGACTATCCCATGCCCTCTGAACCCATGTCGCATTTTCAGGAAGGTCATACCAGCAGCCCGCCACTTTAATATGGTCATCCTTTAATATCCCGCAAGCCTCTTGAAGCCATCCAGGACGCACAACGCAATCACTGTCTAAAAAAAACAGAACATCCCCCTTAGCCTGACTCACCGCCCAATTACGCAAACCCGCAACTGTTTTTAAACGATCCTGCAAAACTTGAGCCCCAAAACCTTCAGAAATTCGCAAAGTGTCATCGGCTGAACCATTATCAACAATAATGACCTCATATTCATCCGGTAGAGAAATACCTTCCGCAATAGCCTTGAGACAACTTGGCAAATATTTTACGCTGTTCAATGTTGGAATAATGATTGAAATTTTCATTGTCCCCCTTCTACCTTCCCCGTTCCCCCGTCCTTTATCAACTTCAAAATAAGATCCGCTGCTGTTTTTCGTGTCGCGTTATAAAAATCATCAGGAATTTCATTACGCTTATCTAATTCAACCGGAATATCTTTCTCTAATGCATCTAGAAATCTTTGGGATTGATCTAGTGTTTCTTTTAATGAGGACGGAAGGCTCCCGTTCTCCATAACCAATTCAAGCGTCTTAAGATACCTATAATCATCAATCCCCTCCCTCGCCACCTCAAACCACACCGCATTAATCGGCCCATCCGGCGAAGGATACGAAGCCATATAATCACTTTCCCGGCCATCCAAATCAAAATACGGGTCCACTGATGCCAGCTGATAATGCCACTCGACCTTACCTTTGGCCTTCGTCTTCCAAAGATAATATCCAAAAGTGAAACGATCCTGACCAATGTTATAAAACCAGACGCTGGTTCCTGCCTCACGCGCACGCGACAACAACTTATCGTCGATCTTCAAACCATTATTGATCGTCACATCGCTTAAATACGGAAAAATTTTATCATCATTTTTCCCATTTAAATATCCCGTGGCACGGATGCCCGCCTC
>JBBRHV010000061.1:0-13140 GCA_038222225.1 Candidatus Omnitrophota bacterium | reverse complement strand
GCCCAACATGAACGAAAATAAGGACAGTGTGCTACAAAAATTCCTCCTGGACGCAACACCCGATGAACTTCATTTACAAGATCAACCACATTATCCACATGTTCCAATACCTGATTTGCATTAACTGCATCAAAAGAAGAATCTTCAAAGGGTAAAGGTTTATTTAAATCAGAAACAATATCAACACCCTCATGCGCACATTGATCCAGCCCGACAGCACCCGTAAGCTTCTGGCGTCCACACCCCAGGTCCAGGACCTTCTTGTCTTTAAAAAGCCCTTGCGGCACTTTGCTATGTTGTAAGAAATTCCTGCTCCCCGTCATAAACCATCTCCTTCAGACAACAGATCATAATCCTGTTTCCTGAGCATCCATTCTGATAATTTCTGAAGATCCGGCGGCAAGCCGGCACCTTTCACCTGAAACTTGGTCCCTGTATAGATCAGATCATCGGAGGCACGCACTTTACTGATACCGGTACGCAAGCTGGGCCTAACAGATGTTAACGTGAACGGCTTCAAAACAAAGATGGCATGCGCATAACGTTTCGCCCATCCTTCCTGATCTGCTGACAACGTGGGAACATTCTGGATATTTCTTAAAAGGCCAAGATACGTCTCCCTGTCCCTGGGGTCTGTTGTAAATCCATTGCCCTCGTATCTGCCCGTGCCCGCCGTGATCACCGTCTTTCCAAGTGCCGCCATCTCCAGTCCTGCCGTTCCACGCACCGTGATGCCATAATCAGCCAGCTGAAACCATGTATATGGATTTATCCTCGTATCCGGATGAATGATCCTCACATGCGCGGGCAATATGTTAAAAACTTTATGCAAAAGGCGCTCCTCTTCATATTTTCCTCCCAAAAGCGTATCCAACTCCCCTCGCCATAAATTGGAAGGATGCACCTTAACAAACCAGTCAACCGCGGGATTCTGACACGCCGCTCTTACCGTTTCAACCAGCCACTGGGCATAATCATTGAAAAGGTCCGTTCCAAAAAAGAAAATTGTGTCATAAAGAATATGGCTATAGATCACAGCGATCTTTCGCCCCTCGCGGACATCAAGCAATTTACGTGCTTCTTCAACAAGCATGATCCTGGTATTGGGTGAATTCCGTTTCGACCTGTGCCATTTGTCGCCATATCTGTCCAGGAAATTCTGCTTTAACGCTGCGTCCATTTTTGTCGTGAACGGCAACGGCCTGACCCTCTCCCAGGTAGCAGGGCTCAAAGACGCATGATGGGTTCGATCATTGTCTTTGGTTAAATGCTGAAAAATGAACGCGTCATCCCGGACCGTGCCGGCAAATCTGATGATATTCAGGTCCCTGGCAAGCGCTGTGTAATAAAAAGCCCCGTACTCTTCCATGAAAACTTCTGTAAAGAATAAATGCTTAACGCCAAAACTGTCATAAACTCTCTCAGCAACCAGACTGGCCCGATAGATCAGCAGAAACATGTCCCTTACAGCCTGCAAAACCCCTGGATCATTCACATCAATAACACCGGTGCCATAATTGCGGCTGTATGAAGATAGCGCTATTTGGCCAATGGGCATTTCTTTATAAAACAACATCTTAATGTTATCAAATGTTGTTGCACCGGCCACACTTCTCGCAAGCCCTTCGGGCAAAGCAGCTGGAACATCTGCCATCATGTCATCCGAAAAAACAAGCTCAAGATCTAACAAACGAAAATACTTATTTAAACCCTTCTGTCGCCTGGTCGTAAGCACGCACCCCCGATACCCGCGCACCCTTATAGATAATGAAAGAATGGTCCACAGCTGGGCCCATGTAACATTCATCCCGCCGCCTGAAACAATAAGTAAAGATTCTTTCATATTTAAAGGAACTCTGGAAAGAATTCCACGGAAGCAGCCCAACCCTGCGGCATACTTCATGTAATCGATCCAGGCATATACGATCTGTGATCGCCCAAAGATCATAGAACGTATTCTTGCTGTTAATTTCTTAAACATAAAAAGCTCCTAATAATATTCTTAATACTCCTCAACACAAACAAGGCCCTTGGCGATCAACGCCTCAAACAAAACCATATCCCAGGCATGATCCAGATTGATCGAACGCTCCTTAGGCATAACATACGGCAATGTCCGTTTGGGTAACAAGGTCCTCTCACTCAATATGGTTCTTGCCTGCGTCAGATAAAACGCACCATTAAGGATATACGCCTCCTGCATTTCCTGCCGCGGGCGTTCAGCAATAACTCCGGGAATATATGTCGTCAAATACCCCTCTGCGATCCGCTGCACTTTCTCAGGATGCGTTGAAGTCAACTCAGCGACGCTGGCAACGGCATCACATGTTCCCTGATGATCCTTCAAAAAACCAACAACCGCGGCCAGATCTGCCTTGGTCCTGAGCGGCGATGTTGGCTGAAGCATGAGAATATAATCATTTTCCAAATGACATTGCCTGATCACATGGATCAAAACATCAATTGACCGCGCGGCGTCACCCGCAAGCTCCGGCGGGCGAAGCGTGGGAGCCCCCGCCCCATAGCGAAGGGCAATCTCATGCATCTCAGGGCTATCGGTGGTCACGATGACCTTTTCCACGCAATCCATGCATTTTTGCGCCAGAAGGATACTTCTTTCCAATAAAGAATACCCGCCAACCTTTATTAGATTCTTGCCCGGAATACCTTTTGACCCTGCTCGGGCCGGGATCACAGCAACTACTCTCTTATCCCCAATCATATCAACTCATCCCTTCCCTAATTATTGCCGACATCCAAAATATATCATTTAGGCATTATTTCCTAGTCTGCCTGTATATTTCTGTCTAACCAGCATTTCCTCATCCCACATATCCATACGCCCCTGCCCCTGAGCCATTTCAACAAACTTGGCATATTCACAGATATCTCTAAAAACCAATGGTTCATCAGCAACCATATGTGTCGTAATAGGCTTTGCATCAGCCTGAACCGTTGTCTGATGACCAATCTGCGGCAAATAGCGGCTCAAAGTAAAATGCTTCTCAACATATTCCGCACCCATCGCAATAGCTACCTTCGCTGCTTCTGGGCCGGCAAGATGATCAGAATACCCAACGCTTTCACAAAAATTCTTAAGCCACAGCATACGACCCAAATTAACTTTATCAATCGGCGTCGGATAAAAAGATACACAGTGAAGCAAGGTGATTCTTTGCCCTTTAAGCACATCAACAGCATTCTGGACCTCTTGCGGCCGAGACATTCCAGTCGAAAGAATAATATGAGAAAACTTTCCTTTGAGAGCTTTTAACAATTTTGTATGTTTAAGATCAACACTAGCAACCTTGATGGTATCCAAGCCCAGTTCAACCAAAAAATCAATCCGTTCCATATCAAAAACCGTCGTTAAAAACTTTACCTGCCACTTCTCACATTCGCTTTTTAATATGCCATGGTCCTTATCACTTAATTCCAACTTCTCATAACGCTTTTTGTCCGGATCAGATAAAGCAATATTTTTGGCCTGCCAAGACTGAAATTTAACACAATCTACCCCTGCCTCTGCAGCCGCTCGAATCATAGCCTTTCCCAGCTCAACATCTCCGTTATGAGATGAAGCAATTTCCGCAATAATTGTAGTTTTCATTTTTTTCCCACCCCTTCTGCTATCAAAAAAATTCCATCAGCTGGATCCTCATCATAAACACTATGAAATATAACCTTTTTAAAATACCTCTCCATGAAAAAGGTCAAACTTTTTCGTGTGAAATGCGTATAATGATTATACCAGTCCCATCGATATCTTTTTTGTAAGCTATAAAAATCATTCACAAAACGGTTGGGCACGCTTACAATCATATTTCCATCCGGCTTTAGAAATTTCAAACAATGCCTCATAAGAAAATCATGCTGAGTATGAAGAATGTGCTCAAAAAATTCCGTAGCGGCAACTGTATCAAAACTTTCCAACTGATCCTGAAAATCCTCTGCAGAAATACACAAAAATCTAGTTTTTCGGCGTATTTCTTCTGGCTCTTTTTGCAAAAAAGACTGTGCCGTGCCGATCAACTCTTTATCAATATCGATCCCAACCACATATCCCTGAGGACCCGTCTTTCTTGCATACTTGATAGCAACATTACTACTGCTACACCCAATATCTAAGATCCTATCCCCTTTCCCAATATCGACCAACTTTGCAATCCGCTGTGGCGCATCTTTGGATGACCGAAGAACTACCGGATCCAAGATCTCTTTAGCATCTAAAAAATCAAGGTCATAATCCCGAAGGTTATCCCGGTATTTGGCAGCAAGTTCCTTCTGCTTTTCAGTCGAATAGGCAACCCTTTTCACCCCAGTTTGTAACGCCTCCTTGTATTTGTCCGGAGACATGCCTTTAAAAGCTTGCACATTATCAACCATATACGCATAGGCCTCCCCAGAATCCGCAAAGATATTTTGGGCTTTAGAAAAATGAAACGAAGTCGTAATATAAATCATCTCCGCATCATTTCCCATTGAGTTAATTGATATGAGAAAGCTAGGTGACATTCTCTTGAAAATGTCAAGAGCCTCTTTAATATGCTGTTGCGTTCTAAATGGAAAAAAAGGCAACAGAAAAACGATCGTCCCATCAACTCTAATTGTTTGAATCAGATACTGAAAATACTTATTCAAATAATCGCCATCATAAAGAGGCGCCTTAATCATTTTAACAACACGAGTTAAATTTTGTCCAAGCGCCTGATCATTTGTCAAGACAATGAGATCCAGCTGATAAATATCCTTAAGGGTGTGTTCCAACTGTCTATTGTCAAAACCAAACAAATCAAAAGCCGGAACCACGAATGTGACCGGATGACCAGCCGCACCACTATGTATTAAATCCTTATTCATTTCTATCGCCATTTACAAGTTTCTTCTCATAAGCCTTTAATTCCACCGCTGTCCGCGGAGGGGCCACTTTTTTAAACCAACAAGAAATGTAAATATACTCCAGCGGCTCCAGTGCTGTTATCCGATGCTCCGCATCTCTGGGAATATAAGCCATCATCCCTTTAGCAACCATCTTCTTCTGCCGTCCAATCTCCAACAAAGCCTTTCCCTTTAGTATATAATAGACCTGCTCTAAATCATTGTGTGCGTGCCTTGGGGTCTTGCTTCCCTTTCTAACCTTGACAAACTCTGACTCGATTCGATCGGTCATCGTCCTGGGCAACATTAGAGAATAATCATTGCCATACAATTTATATCGCTTTCCATTCTCAAACTTTATTGCATGCATCTTTTCACAACCTCCTCTACGACCTTCTCGGCCCCGTCACATTTGACAATATGTTTATTAACATTATCCTTCACGCCCTCGTATTCATTCTTCATAAAGTCCTCGAACACACGAATAAAATCATTGGTGTAATCATCCGTCGACATTACTCCACACAAACTAAGCTCACTCAATCTTGAAATATTATGCGCGACCTCAGGATTGTCCCTTTCATTAATAACCAAAACAGGTGCCCCCGCCACCATACAATCGGAAATAGTATTAAAACCAGCCCGCGTGATAACCAGATCAAACTTCGGTATTAAATTATGGATCTTATTTACATCATTAACGATTACGAAATTAAACCCTGAAAGTTTTCTGAAATTCTTCCGGTTTTCTTTAATAATATTAGCAAAAACCTTCGTCCCGCTGTCCGGTATCAAAACATTAATCTTATCCTTCGGCAATACGACATCAATATTTTCAAAAGGATACGTGATAAAAGGAACTTGTACGCAGATATCCCGATATTTCTCAATCGTTTCATCAGGCGTAAACGGCGGAAAAAAAAATGCATCTGCCTCTAGTAAAGTCGCCTCAATCAAACTGGAAAATTTTGTATCCCGGCCGAACGTCTTCTTAAAAAACCAATCCCATGTATGATGGCACACAGCAAAAGCTTTCTTGCCGGAAAGCTTCGCCGCTGCAATAGCTTCGGGCACAAGATCCGATATTACACAATCATAATCTTTCAGCTCCTTTATTTCATCAATAACGGCAGGCATAAACCGATAAAAATAGCTCTCCATAAATTTATTAGTTTCTATAAGGTCCAGCGCCCCGCTTGATTTGACCGTTATAATATTGTTGAACTTTTCAATATATCTAATACGATCCTTAAAAAAACTTTTTGCCACCTCTATATGTTCCTTGGTCTGAATCGTTACCTGATGATGCCTCTTCAGCAACTCCTGAATGATCGCTCTTTGCCTAACAACATGCCCATAACCCTCATCTGATATGTATATTTTTATCCTCATTAGTCGCCCTTCTTGCAAACTGCAATTTTCACTCTTATTGTCTTCTGAAAATACCAATTAAGCGGCTACCCAACATATTGCTATGAATCCATTCCGGAGTAATAATATCAAATGCTTTATCATGAAAATTATTAGCTTCATACGGCCATTCAAACGACATATAATTACGAATATTATCAATTTCAGTAATGACGGTTTCCATTAAAACCGGCTCAAATCCACACTTATCCATCAACATCCCCAGCGACTCCTTACAGAAAAAATTGGGATGTTTCCAAGCAAATGTCGGCGAAAGCTGTCTCATCAACCGAGTCGCTAAAGAATCAAGATTCGGAACTAGTATAAAAACCACTCCCTCTGGAGAAAGGATTTCAGAAAATTTTCTAACCGCCTTCTGAGGATCATTCATATGTTCCAAAACACTCCACATGGAGATACAATCATAATTCATTCCAATATTATATTTACCTATTTCCTCCAAAGTGCCTTGAATATATTGAACACCTGGCGTCTCTTTATAAATCTTAGAATAATTATCATTAGGATCCACCCCCACACACTCCGGCCAGCCATTTTCATAGGCGATTTTTAAAAAAATACCTGCACCGCATCCGATATCAAGTATTTTCCTTCCTTTCCGCCCAAGAGCTACTTCAATGAGATCAACTCCATATTTATATTTAATTTCATCAATCTCGATCTGGAGCGGAGCTGTATAAATATCCGAAGCTGAGCGGTCATCCATATAAAGCTCCGTCGCCTTCTCATATTTAAGACGAGGATTCTGAAACCCATGTAGGCAATCTTGACAACGCCAGATGTCCAACCCAAAGCGCGACAACAGTTTTTTATACTGCCTGGACCCGCATACTGGGCACGCATCAACGGCATAAAAAAATTCCCCTCTCCGCTGATATCTTTCAGCACTGGTATCAATAACCACTTTCGCATGCTCACGAATCAAATGCCCGCTAGAAGGTTTCCCCTCTCCGGTCCGATTGGTCTTTGCGTGAAAAGCCGCATTCCCAAAACGCAGATTACCATCGAACTCTTTCTTTCTTTCTAAACGGGAAAACGAATCTTTAAGACTCATTTTTGTGCTTTCATTTTTACTCATTTAATTTCTCCGTCTGTTTTCTCCCAAACATGATTAACCCATACCTGGCTACCTGTACTATACTTCGAAATATTAAGAAACCCTCGTTTGGTCTGGGGCTCTGTTATCTCAAAAGTAAAAGCATTGTTAATTTTATGCGTTGAAACAATCCCTTCTTGCCTAAGCATAGGCGTCAAACTATACGTCCCTGGAAACAAATCCATTTTAGGAATAGAAACTCTAATAATATTTTTACCCGCCTTTAGATTCAAATCTGCATCACTCCATTCACTATTCAGAATAGAAACAACTCTCTGTGATTTATCCATAACCGCAATTGATATTTGCCATCTAATCTTCAAATTTTCAATAAAAACCCCTAAAGTGAGCTGCATCACATCCCACATCGAAAAACTGCTAGCTGGAGCACCTTTAGCATCAAAAACTCCAAATTCAAGCAATCTACCGCCGATCATATCGCCAAATCCCTTAACGTTTTCAAAATTTACCGGATTTTTAACAGTCAAATTATTTGTAGTATATGCATCAATCGCGCTGCCGACCTTATCAAAAAAGATGGAGTTCCCATCTACTAACAATATGCATTTAGAACATAACGATACGATCGCGTCAAGATTGTGCGATACAAAAAAAACTGTCCTTCCTTCATCATTGGAAACACTCTGCATCCGCTCTAAACATTTCTTTTGAAATCCGATATCCCCTACCGCCAACACTTCATCCACCAGCAAAATTTCCGGATCCAGATGAGCAGCAACCGCAAACGCAAGGCGCACATACATGCCGCTTGAAAAGCGCTTTACCGGAGTATCAAGAAATTTTTCGACTTCGGCAAAATCCACGATTTCATCAAATTTACGTTTGATCTCCTGACGGGTCATACCAAGTATCGCGCCGTTAAGATATATGTTCTCAC
Source organism: Candidatus Omnitrophota bacterium (assembly GCA_038222225.1). Lineage (GTDB taxonomy): Bacteria > Omnitrophota > Gorgyraeia > Zapsychrales > JANLHA01 > JAKLFA01. Next base: position 4,837 of record JBBRHV010000061.1, on the reverse strand, counting down.
GCCCGGTCAATTCCGGGTGAAACCCGGTTCCCACCTCAAGGAGACTGGCAACTCTGCCCTTTATAGAAACTCTTCCCCTGGTCGGCTCAGTGATCCTACTCAACACTTTCAAAAGCGTTGACTTGCCCGCTCCATTTCGTCCAATAATGCCTACCCGATCCCCTCGTTTCACTTCAAAGGAGACGTCCTTAAGGGCCCAAAATTCTTCTATGTCTTTATGCTCATAAAGACTGGGGTTTCGTATCTTTGACCACAATCCCTTGGTCTTGTCAGCAATGACATCCCGCAATGCCACATATTTGTCTTTACCTTTAGGCTCATGACCGATCAGATAAGATTTCCCGATGCCCTCTGCTTTTATCACAACATCACTCATCGCAATTCCTTAAATAACATCCGCAAAAGTTTTTTCCATTTTTCTAAACTTATAAATCCCAAGGACTAAAAAACCCAGCATGACTCCGATCGACATCAAAAAACCAGGCAAATAGATCGTTGCTTCGCCTCCGAGAATTGCCCATCTGAAACCATCGATCACTCCCACCATAGGATTCAGTGAATATAAAAGACGGTATTTCTCAGGAACAATGCTGCTGCTAAATCCCACCGGTGAAATGTATAAACCGAACTGAACAATAAATGGGACAATATAACGAAAATCGCGATATTTTACATTAAGGGCCGTAATAAAAAGCCCTATGCCTGCTGCTGCCAAAAAAGCAATCAGCACAAAAAAAGGCAAAAAGAAAACATTCCAACTTGGCGTGAATCGAAAATAAACCATTAGCAAGACAAGTATCGCGAAAGAAATAAGAAAATCAATAAAACTGGTAACGAGCGAACTGATCGGAATAATGATCCGGGGAAAATATACTTTAGTGATCAGCTGAGTATTGCTGATCAAACTGTTACTAGCCTCAGAGACTGACGAAGAAAAAAACTGCCAAGGAAGCATCGCGGCATAGACCATAATGGCATACGGAGCATTTCCATCACTGGGAAGTTTTGCCAGTTTGCCAAAAATCACTGTAAAGACCGCCATCGTCAAAAGCGGCCGTAGAATCGCCCACAAGACACCGATAACGGTCTGTTTATAACGAACCGCAATATCCCGCCAGCTAAGGATATAGAACAATTCCCTATACCGCCAGAGGTCTACCCAATAATGCTTTTCAGCCCGCCCAGCCTCAATAACCAGTATATTTTCGTTTTTCATAACAGCCCACCACCCACTTCTTTAAAACCAAATTCTCCGAGTGTCCTTAAATTACCATTTCAACCTTTTCAAAATCAACAAACCGGTCCAACGCATTCTGCCATGTTGGGATAACGTCACCCAAATCATTGATCAACTTTTGATTGCTCATGGCTGAACACCCGGGGCGCTTTGCCCGGGTCTTAAAACTCCCCTGCTTAACCGGATTCACCTTAACTTTAAACCCGCATCGGTTTAAATAATATTGCGCCAACTCATATCGGGAAGCGCTGCCGCTGTTTACCAAGTGATACAAGCCCTTCAAATCAGCCGCCAAAGCTCTTAATGTCATCTCCGCAATATCCCGGGTGTATGTCGGGACAGATCGTTCATCACTGGCGACATTCAGTTCCCCTTTGGTTTTCACCCACTGCCTTAACTTATAAAGAAAATTCTGTTTACCGCTGCCGTAGACCCAGCTCAAACGAAAAATTAAATAATCCCCGCCGGTCTCGGCGATCCGTTGTTCGCCCTCAAGCTTACTCTTGCCATAAGCATTGATCGGATCAGGTTCATCGGTTTCCGCATAAGGATCGCCCTTTTTACCGTTAAACACATAATCAGAACTGTAATGAACAAAAAAGATGCCGTTCGCCTTGCATATCTGCGCCATATGTTCAACCGCAACGCCATTGACCGCAAAAGCGATCTCGGTCTCGTCTTCCGCCTTATCCACCACATTATAGGCAGCGCAATTAATAAAAATATCCGGCTTCACCTTTGCCACAACCGCTTTTACCTGATCGAAATTTGTAATGTTCAGTTGGTCTTCCGGCGGCGCAAAAAAACACAATTCCCTTTCTGACAATATGTTCTGGAATTCTCGTCCTAACTGCCCGGCGGAACCTGCAAGGAGAAATCGCGCCTCTTTAATATTCAAAATCATTCTCCGCTTCTTTTAAAACAGAAAGCCGTTGATCCTTCTCGGACAATACCGGATTTTTTACCGGCCAATCAATCGCAATATCTTGATCACTATAAATGATACCCCGGTCATGGCTGGGCGCATATTCAGAAGAACAATAATATATCACATCAGCCGTCTCTGCCATAGTACAGAAACCATGCGCAAACCCCGCAGGAACATAAAGCATATTTTTATACTCAGCCGATAACATCTCCCCCACCCACTGGCCATAATGGGGTGAGCCTTTGCGGATATCCACCGCCACATCAAAAATCTGGCCGCTGACCACCTGAACCAGTTTTGCCTGAGCATACAAAGCGAGCTGATAATGCATCCCGCGTAAGACATTTTTGCCGGATCTTGAATAATTCGTTTGAACAAAGGTCTGAGTGATCCCGTTTTTCGCAAAATCAGATTCTTTATATGTTTCCGAAAAAAATCCCCGGCGATCCGTATAAATTTGCGGAGTAATCAAAATGACATCAGGAATCGCAAGCTTCTTAAATACCGCAGCCATCTCCACCTTTTCCTGTTAATGCTTTTAAATACTTCCCGTAATCGTTTCCGGCTTTTTCGGCTAACGTCAGCAATTGATCTTTACTTATATATCCCATCCGGAAAGCCACCTCTTCAATACAACCGATCTTCAATCCCTGCCGTTCTTCTATCGTTCGAATGAACATTCCCGCATCGATCAACGAATTATGGGTTCCCGTATCCAGCCAGGCATACCCGCGCCCTAATAATTTCGCCTCCAGCTTGTCCCTTTTGACATACTCATTAATCACATCCGTAATTTCCAGTTCTCCTCTGGCAGACGGTCTGATCCCCTTAGCAATCCCCACCACATCATTGCCGAACACATACAGACCGGTGACCGCCCAATTGGATTTCGGGCTTTTCGGTTTTTCTTCGATCGACAAGACCCGGCGTTGCTCATCAAATTCCATGACACCATAACGCTGCGGATCTTTGACATAATATCCGAATATGATCGCCTTTTTGATCAGCGCGACCGCTTCCTGAAGAACCTCTGATAAGCCGTCTCCATAAAAAATATTATCACCCAAAACCAACGCAACCGCATCGCGCCCGATAAAATCTTCCCCGATAATGAGCGCCTCTGCAATCCCGCGCGGCTGTTCCTGCTTCTTATACGAAATCCTTAAACCCAGCTCCTCTCCGGTGCCAAATAATTCCTGAAAACGCGGCAAATCATGCGGTGTGGAAATGACAAGAATATCCCTTATCCCGGCAAGCATCAGAACCGACAAGGGATAATAGATCAGCGGCTTATCATAAATAGGCAGCAGCTGTTTGCATGTCCCCCTGGTAATCGGATAGAGCCGTGTTCCGGCGCCTCCGGCTAAGATGATCCCTTTCATCTCGTCTCTCTTTTCATTTCTTCTGCCGAATTTTATCGTCTGCTGCAAAACGCCCTGTGTTTCCCCACGCCTCCAACACAAAAGCCAAAAACATGCCGAGCATCAAGCCCAGCACCCCCGCGATAATAACCCGTTTTTTAATATCCGGCTTAATGAAGCGCTGTGAAATATACGGCTCTTGGATCAAACCCATATCATGAATATTTGTTCTAGAGCGATTTAATTTTTCAACTTCGAGCTTAATATTGTTCATTTCGCTTTGAAAATTTCCACGTTCATTTTTTATATTTTCCTTTTGAAACCTTAAATCGCTCATCTCATTCTGCAGCTGATTGACATATGTGATACTCTGCTGCATAACACTGGCGTACAACGAGGCTACAACACCATTTTCCTGAGAAGCCATATCGAGCAAACCCTCCCCTGTCGCAAGAAATTTCCCCTTATTGAGCTGAGCAGCCTTAATTTCATCCGCCAAGACAACTTCTCTCTCCTCCAATAACTTAAGCCGCTTTTCCAGCAACGTTACGGTATTCATTTTTATTTCAGTATTATTGGAAATACTTGCAATCTGCCGGTCAATGCTATCCTTTTTAGGCTCCAGCATTTTGTTGTAATATTTAGATAATTCACTAAACAACTGGCTTAAAAAACTGACCCCTGTTTCCCCAGCCTCAACTGGCTCTAAAATATGAACTTTAATCAATTTCGAACCTTTGGGCTGAAAAGTTTTAAAGCCGATTTTTTCAACCTGCGGATATAACTTTAATACCTTAAGGACCTCCTGATTAAAGGCCTCGCTTTCGATCCTTGCCATGATGTTTTCCGGTGAATCGGAATACAGTATCACACCTGAATCCGCGACCTCCAGGATTGGCGGCTCAATCAGCATCGAAACTTCACAAAGCTTAGGCTGTAAAAGTACCATTCCGGCTGCCGCACAAACCGAAAGAGCAAAAACCACCAGGATCATCCTTTTTCGTTTGATGATGACATTTACCAGTTCCCGCAGGTCAATCTCATCTTCCTGAAGCATTTCCGGCATCGGTCTTTTTTCAGTCATATCCATTCCTTTGGTTAAAATTCATTGCTTGCATTTTTTTCATACACCATCTTACCGCAATCTCACGTTCTGGAAAAAGTTTTTAGTTTTATTATTCTTATCTTCTGTTCTTACAGAGAGATCTGCTAAAACTACTTGCCTCCCCCTGGCGAAACCATTATTCTAAACAGCATGGAGGTCAAAACCTATGGATCAAATCTCTCGTTTTGCTGTCTGGATCTGTTCAA
>JBBRHV010000060.1:0-13262 GCA_038222225.1 Candidatus Omnitrophota bacterium | reverse complement strand
AGTATGAAGAAGCACGGGCCGATCTGGAAGGCGGCATCAGCCGGCAGCCGGTGTATTTTCAGCGGGATTATTGTCTGCGTGTTTTAGATGATCTGGATCGGGGAACAGTGTCCGCTGAATACGGCAGATATTTCTTTCAAGGCATGATCGAGCACAGAAACGAAAATTATTCGAAAGCGATTGAAGATTTCAAAAAGGCGGTTGAGGTGAACAATCAAGTCCCGCATGCCCAGTTTTTTATCGGTGTTGCATATGTCAGTCTTGATCAGCCCGAACAGGCCGCGCCTTATTTTGAAGAAGCCGTTTTGCACAAGCCCGACTTTGTTGAAGCCTATTGGGGCTTGGCCGGCGCCTATGAAATATTGGGAGAGGCGGGGCCTGCCAGAAAAAACTATGAAAAGGCCAGGGCTATTTTTGCGGAGCAGAAGAACGCGCAAGTCGTTGCGATCATTGATGAGCATTTGTCGCAACTTTCACAAGACGAGACGACGGCGCCCTGATAAAGGCAGCGTCAAGCGCAACCCCAAGGGAGCCTGGGGGGATCAGTAGCAAAGGGAAGAACGGCCGTATTTTCAGAAAATCATCAGGAGGGGTGAGACGGTGGGAAGAACGGGAAACAAATTTACTGGATATTTGGTTGTGGTGGTTGTGCTGGCAATGTCCGGATATTTTTTCGTTCAGCGGCAGGCGCCTCAACCGGAAGAAGGGGGCGAACAATTCGTTCTTCAGCATGGGCCGGAGCAGGTGACATTCATAAAAGGGGAACGGTATCAAGAAGAGGGCGTTGTTGTGGGAGGAGATGCTCAGCCGCCGACGTTCTATGACGGGACATTAACGTTATTACCGATGGCAAAGGCAAGAGAATTGACCTTAACGTACGGCAATATCAGGGAATGCGTTAATGCCGGCAAGTATGAAGCCCAGGCCGCTGCCAAGGAGATGTTCTTGATCGCTGCCAATGACCGGGTCAAAGGGGAGATCAAGAGCGTGCTCGGGCTTGCCATCGCCAATTTGCATAATGGCAATAGAAAGATCCCGTTGATCCGGATCGATACGGTCAGATTAAGAAAAATCAGCGATGTTATTATTTTAGGCGACCGGAAGGTCCCGGCACCGGAAGACATGGCGTCTGCAGAGTATTATTTGGTCAATGACATTCAGACCATGGAAGAAGATTTCAGTGGCAGTCCGTGATATTTTAAGGATCAAAATTTCGGAAGGCGGGTAGGCGGTGTCCGTTGTTTTTTAAAAGCAGTGAGGGCGAATGACGAAAAGCGGCAGTATGGATATAAAAGGGAGAGCGCGAGTTTTCTGGCGTTTTATGCGCGCGGGAACCATTGTGCTGCTTTGGCTGGCGACCGTCATGGGGTTCTATTATATTTATGATTGGCCGAAAATAGTCGCTGTTTCTATCTTTCTCCTGTTGCCGCTGATCGGGCTTTCTGTGCGTAAGAAGAAGGTTTTGGCCATAGGTGTGATCGTCTTATTTCTGGGTATGATCAGCGTAGTCGGAAGGATCAAGCCCAGTAATGACCGCTACTGGTCTTCTGAATTTTCTGTTTTGCCGAGCATTGATGTGACGCGCGATCAAGTTTCCATACAGGGCTTTCGGAGTTTTCGCTGGCACAGCCTGTGCACCTTTGATGCGGTTTGGGAAAAACGCGTCTTTGATTTGCGGAAACTCACCAGTCTGGACCTGATCGTGGAACCGTTCAAAGACTCTGATTTGCTGGCGCACACGATGTTGAGATTCGGTTTTGGCGAGGACGGGGCCGTGATTGTCTCGGTGGAGGCGCGCAGAGAGGAGAAGGAACAATACAACCTGGTGGCCGGCGCTCTGCGTCAATTTGAGCTGATTTATATATTCGGAGATGAGAACGATCTTCTTTTGGTCAGGGCGGTTCACCGGGGAGCACGGCTGTATATTTATCCTGTAAAGGCGGATCAGGAATTTATCGTTTCTCTTTTTCGGGATCTGGCCTCATCGGCAAACGCGCTGCATGAAGAACCAAAGTTTTATCGAAGCCTGCGGGATAACTGTACGACAACGCTGGTTAAACATATTGACCGACAGCCGGTAGAACAGATCGGGTTTCGATACGAAACGGTTTTTCCGGCACTGACCGGACGGCTGCTTTACCGCAGGGGGTTTATGGATACAGATCTTTCCTATGAGCAGGCCAGGGAATATTTCCGTGCTGACGAAGCGATCAGAAATAAATAAAAACGAAAAGGGCGCACAGATGACGGTTGCACAGAAAAGAGAAATTCCGGTGATGTCCAAAGCCGATTCCTGGAAAATGTTTGATGACATTTCCGCCCGTTATGATTTTTTGAATCAGCTGTTGTCCTTTGGGATGCACTCGCGATGGCGCCGGTCGTTGAGGAATTTTTTTCCGCGGGAAACCGGCGGCCTTAGGATCCTTGACGTAGCGACCGGCACGGCGGGCGTTCTGATACCGTTATGTCGGAATAATCCCGCGGTCCGCTTGGCCTGCGGTATTGATATGGCGGATAAAATGCTTGAAATCGGCCGCCGGAAAATAAAAAAGTCAAAACTTGAGTCTGTGATTGAACTGCGTCACGGCGATGCGCATCGCCTTCCTTTTTCCGATCAGACATTTGATGTGGTCACGATCGCTTTCGGCATTCGCAACATGAAAGATCCCGCGCGGGTCCTGCGCGAGATTCATCGAGTTCTGAGAAGAGGGGGAAGGGTGCTTGTTTTGGAGTTTTCTCAGCCGTCCTTAGGGCCGATCCGCTGGGCACATCACGCCTACCTGCAGGCGGTGGTGCCGTTGGCCGGAAGGCTGATCGCGGGAAATAAACAGGCCTATCGTTATTTAAGCCGCACGATCGAGGGTTTTCCTTACGGCGAGAAGTTTTGTTTGTTTTTGCGTAAAGCCGGCTTTACGGATCTTAAGGTGCATGAAATGTTTTGGGGGACGGCGTCGATTTATCATGGGAATAAGGGTTGAAGGAAGGTGAAAAAAATAGAAACAACGGGAAATACCTTGAAATAGAAAAATATCGAAATGAAAGAATGATATGAAATTTTGTTTTATTGTTTTTGTTTCCAGGTAGTTCGGTCTGTTTCGATGTATTTTAAAATATTTCTATTTGTTTCACGGTATTTTATTTGTTGTTTTTTTCTTTTGTAACTTTTTTAAGGATGAGGCGTTTAATTATAAAGGAAATTTAAGAGAGCCTATAGAAAAGGATAATCACGGAGGTCCTATGAAAAAAATATTCTTCCATTGGGTGTGTATCTGCATTCTCTCCTGTTTGTTCGCGCCGAACATTTTCGCTGCGGACATCAACAAGGCAGATGAATTATTCGAAAGCGGGACGTTTCAGGCCGCGCTGGATGAATATGATCAGGTCGCCAAGGATTCCAAGGATACCCGGGAGGCGTTCAAGGCCTTTTACCGCGGGTGTGAGTCTCTGACTTACCTGTACCGTTACGGCGAAGCTGTCGAGCGGGCGCGTAATTATACTGGCGACCTCAGCGGACCGGACCAATACCGTTTCTTGACGCTGAAAGCGGAACTCCTGCGCAATTTTCTTCTTCAATACGGCAGTTATCAACGCGATGATGTTATCGACGTTGCCGGTAAAGAAGCCTTCAGCCTGACGCCTAAAGAGATCCGGGAAGAGATCACCAAGGCCTATACTCAACTTTGGGAGAGCCGCCGGGATCTGGTCAAGCGTTCTTTAACAGAGGAAACGTATTTTTTGGATTTGAAGGGTGTTGATTTCGGAATGTATCCGACCGTCCTCGACTATGTCGCGCAGAGCTGGTTTTCGCATATCGTGCAGACGGTGTATGAGGAGACGGCAGAAAAAAAAGATCCCAATCCCGCGGCCATGCCTTTGTTGGCAGATGTGTTTGAGAGGCCGTTGGATGTCAATGACCCGCAGGGTCTCGTAGCGGCGGAGTTGATCGAGGCCCTGATCCGGGAGCATGGTACTGCAGATACGGAGGCTCGGGAACGCTGGAAGATCCGGCGGCTGCTCTTGCCTACCCAATACAGTTATCTGTTTGCCTATTCGGAAAACAAGAATTATACAGATTACGCTTTAGAAGCGCGAAACGTCTTATCGCGCTGGGTTGACGGCTTTAAAGATCTCGAAGCCAAGGCGGACGCCCTTTATCAGTCGGCGGTGCTTTTGCATTCCTGGACTTCGAATGACAAAGTCGAGCATCGTGAGCAGCAGGCCCGGGAATTATGCCAGCGAGTTGAACAGGAATTTCCCCAATCCAAGATGAAGCCTTTTGCCCATCGTCTTCGAATGGAGATCGAGATGCCGCTGTTGTACCTTCAGCCCAAGCCGGCAGCCCAACCCGGTCAGGGGAGCGTTGTGAGTTCTAATGAATATCTTGTGATCACAAAAAACACCAAGAAGGTTTATTTCAGATTGTATCCGTTTGATCCTGACCGGGCGAAACAGTTGAACGTTGAGCAGGAAAATTATGGCTACCGGGGATACAGCGGGCTTTTTTCGAGTTATCCCTATCCGGGCTGGATCAAAAAGATCGCGGAGACAACGGTTCCCTTTAAGGATTGGCAACAGAACATCAAAGATGACGGCGACTATGCGAATATAAGTACTGATGTGATCCTGCCTCAATTGGAGAAAGGGCTTTATGTGCTTTTGGCCAGCGGGGACAGAGATTTCAAATTCGGAAATTCGCTTTTAAATGCGGCCGTGGTCAATGTCACGGATCTTGTTTTGATGGTGACCACGGGCGTCACCGCGAAGACAGAATCCGCCTATTACCGTTTTGTTGAGGACGGAGGGCCTGACCAGGCTGAGGATGAGGTCAGCCGTCTTTACACTGTCGATGCGGCAAGCGGCCGTCCGGTTCAGGATGTGGGCATTTCCATCTTTAATTTCAACACCAATGAACCGTCGGTCCGTTTAAAAACCGGCGCGCAGGGGGATGCGTCATTTCGGATCCCGGTTTATTTGTCACAGAATGTCGGAACCTACGCGCAGTTTGATGCCCTGGCGTATAAAGACAGATCTTACGCGGTTCTTCAGCAGCCGCTTTATTTCAATCATGTTTCACCATCGCCGTATGATGTCTTTATCGAGACTGACCGGCCGATCTACCGGCCCGGCGACAAGCTGCAGCTGAAGGTGATCGCGGTCAGGCGCACCTCTTCGGGGATGAAAATCATCGACACGAAACAATCGGTCAGTATTTCGGCGCGGGATACCAACGGAAAAGATTTTTTCAACAAAGAGGTCGCGCTCAATGAATTCGGCAGCGCTTCGACCGATTTTGATGTTCCAACGGGGCGGCTGTTAGGGCAGTACAGTCTGACGGCGGAATACCGCGACGGCCGTTTTTCCGGGTATTCGACGGTTTATTTTACCGTTGAAGAATACAAACGTCCGGAATTTGAAATGACCTTTAAGGATCCTGAGACGGCCTGGAAATATAATGAGCCGGTGGAGATCCTGGGCAACGCCACCTATTATTTTGGCGGGGCCGTACCCAACGCGCCGGTCAGCTACCGCATCCGCCGGCAGTGGTATGTGCCGTATTGTTTCCGTTACTGGTTCGGACGCAATTATTCGTTTGACGGCGGCGGCAGTGAGATCGCTTCGGGTCAGGTTATCACCGACAAAGACGGCCGGTTTACGATTGCCTTTACCCCAACCTCTTCCGGGAGTACTCCTTATTACGGGCAGATGCCGGACATCAGCTCTTATGAAGTTGAGGTGGACGGCCGTGACGCCGGAGGACGCACGATCCAGGCCAGCCGCAGTTTTCGTGCCGGCAAAAACGCGATGTATTATGAGATCACTGCGCAAAAGGGATTCTTTTTTGCCAATGCGCCGGTCAAGATCGATGCGCGTCAATTGACCATGAATGACGCGCCTCTGGAAGGCGAGGCCAATTATGAGGTGTACAGCCTTCCTGCCGATGCGGTCGCCAATGCCGGATATAATTATGGCAACTGGCAAAATGTGCAGATCTTGCAGGTTCAGTTGAAGGATGTGGTCAGCGGACCGATGGCAGCCAGCGGTCGGATCGTTTATAACACAGACGGTGAGGGAACGATTGAACTGCGGTCATTGAAGCAAGGAGCTTACCGTTTGGTGATGAAGGCCAAGGATGCCTGGGGTGAGGATGTTGAACAAAGCCAGATCTTTGTTGTTGCCAAAGATGTTGACACTGCCGTACCCATCGGCGCGTATTCTGTAACCATTCCCGAGCAAACCGAATATGTGGTCGGGCAGACCGCGAAATTCCTGATCGGCTCAGCGTTGGGGGCTGGAAATTATTTTGTTGAGATCTGGACCGGTGAATATCTGCAGTATAAACGTCTGATCGAATCGGACCGCCCGGTTCAGCTCATTGAGGTGCCGGTCACCCAAACGCTTAAGGGTGGGTTTACCTTACGTTGGTTCGGTGTTAAGAATTCTCAAGTGAACTACGGCCAGGAATCGGTGGCCGTGCCCTGGAACGAAAAGAAACTTAATGTCGAGCTGGATCCGTTTACCGCGGAGCTGATGCCGGGAACGGATGTGACCTGGGGAGTGAAGGTTTCCGACCGGGATCAAAAACCGGTCGTGGCCGAGGTTCTGGCGCTCATGTATGACCGTTCGCTGGAGTATTATTTTTCTTCTTCTTACCCATGGCTGGACAGCCTTTACCTTCAGAAATTCCCGCAGGATTATAATTACGGCTTGGATTCCAGCCGTCCGATGAATATTTATCAGATCCCGGTAACCGAGGGGTTGTTGCAGAAGATCTTGAAAAGTTTTGAACAGCCTCTTGAGGATCTTCGTGCGCCGGGCCTGCGCACCTGGCAGACCTGGGCCAAAGGAGGACAGCGCGGGAACTCTGAATATTTTGCAATGGACAGCTATTCGAGATCGGATATAGCTAAGCCCATGCTGGCTTCGGCGCCTTTAGAAAAAAAGGCAGGGGATAAAGTATTATCGTATTTAGGTTCAGATGAAAGATCCAAAAGCAGGATCGCACAAGAGATCAGTGGTGGGGCGAGCGTTGCCACGCGTAAGGCCTTCGCCGACACGGCATTTTTCAAGCCGCATATTTTGACTACCGTTGACGGGCGGGGCTCGTTTACTTTTAGAGTCCCGGAACAGTTGACGGGTTGGAAGGTCAAGGCTTTTGCCTTCACCGGCGACGCAAAAGAAGGCATCGTAGTTAAGGAAGCCGTGACCCGCAAAGACCTGATGGCGCGGGTGGATATTCCGCGTTTTTTTAGAGAAAAGGACAAGGGCACCATTACCGCCTTTGTGCACAATGAAGGGAAGGAGACGCTGAAAGGACAATTGACGATCGGCGTGATGGAAAATAACGAAAGTGTTAATGAAAAGATCAAGCTGAGTGACGCGACGCGGGAGTTCAGCGTTGAACCGCATTCGCAGCAGAGTTTCGACTGGTTGATCGAAATTCCGCCGGGCGTAACGACTTACACGGTCCGCGTTCAGGCCGTGAGCGGGGCATTATCCGATGCCGAGGAAAGGGCGCTGCCGATCTTGCCTTCGCGTGAGCGCTTGATGGAATCCCGGTTTGTTGCGCTTTCCGGCAGCATAACCAAAAAGCTGGAGATCAAGCTCGGCAATGATCCCACGCGCATCAATGAGTCGATGACGCTTCAAGTTGACCCGCAATTATTTTTAACGGTCCTGAACACGATTCCCTTTTTGGTGGAGTACCCGTTTGAATGCGTGGAACAGATCCTCAATAAATACGTGCCGCTTTCGATCATGCATCAGGTGTATGAAAAACATCCTGAGGTACAGCGCGCCGTCGCGAAGATCCCCCGGCGCACAACACCCAGCCCGGCCTGGGAACAGGATGATCCCAACCGCATGATGAAACTGATGGAAACGCCCTGGGTCTGGCAATCCGAAGGCCGTCCCACGATCTGGCCGGTGATCGATCTGCTGCAGCCGGAAACCGTGAAAGCCAAAGAAGAGGAAAATTTGGAAAAACTGCGCAATGCGCAGCTGCCCAATGGCGCTTTCCCGTGGTGGCCGGGCGGCCGGGATGATCCCTACATTACCCTGTATGTGCTCGAGGGGTTTGCCCAGGCCAGGAGGTACGGCGTGGATGTCCCGCAAGACATGATCGAACGCGCGCTTGGATATGTGAACAAAGAAATTCCGTTGAGGCTCAAGCCGGAGGCGTATGAATTATCGCTTATTTCCATGGCTGCCTATGTGGTCACATCGTATTCACAGCAGGATTTTCCCGCCGCTAGAGAAGGTTTTGAGGCCGCCAAATCCTGGGTGACGTTCTTGGAAAACAACATTCATGCCCTGACACAATTCGGCAAGGCTTATTTGGCTTACACCTATATGAATTTAGGCGATGTCAAACGGGCGAATGAAGTCCTGGATATGGCCCTTGACGGAAGCCGGGAAGATCCGATCGCCGGGGTGTATTGGGCGCCGGAGAAATATTCCTGGGTCTGGTATTCGGACACTCTGGAGATGCACGCGTTTTTGTTGCGCACGCTGCAGGAGCTGCGTCCCAATGACAAGCGCATTGATGGGATGGTGCAATGGATCTTGTTTAACCGTAAAGGAACGGTGTGGAAGTCGACCAAGGCCTCGGTGGCCGCGGTGTATGCGTTGTTGGATTATATGAATAAAAAAGGGTCTCTGGTTTCTGATGAGACCTTCAAGGTTCAATGGGGAACGACCACAGATTCGGTGACCGTAGCCGCGGATGACTGGTTGGAAAAGCCCCTGCGCTGGAATAAAACCGGCTTTGAGATCATTCCGGCGGATGACACAGCATCGGTCAGCAAAGATGGTCCCGGCGTGGCGTTTGCCAGTTTGAACTGGATGTATTCAACGGATCAGATCCCGCAGGCGTCAGAGCCGGGAATGCTGACGTTATCCAGAGTGTTTTACTTGCGGGTTAAGGAAGGCGAGGATTATCATCTGAAACCTTTGCCCAGCGGCAGCACGGTTCATGTGGGCGATCAGATCGAGGTCCAGCTGAAGATCAATACCCGTTCGCAGTTTGAATACGTTCATCTCAAAGATCCTAAGGCCGCGGGTTTTGAGGCTGAGACATTATTGAGCGGCTGGAAATACGATCCGTTGTGGTTTTATGAGGAGCCGCGGGATTCGTTGTCGAACTTCTTTATGCAGTGGGTGCCGCATGGAGAGTATATCCTGCGCTACCGGCTGCGGCCGACCAAGCCGGGGACCTATCGCATCGGCGCTGCGGTTTTGCAGCCGATGTACGCTCCGGAGATGTCGGCCCACAGTGATGGGTTTATGATTAACGTTGAGGGAAAATAGAAGGAAATGCAGGGAGACATGTTGAAACAAATGGAAATAAGTAGAAATAAAAAGATAAAGGGGCCAGGACCCAAAAAGTCTAGAGTTTGTTTCGAACTGAATTTGGTTTCAAGCTATTTGCGTTTTTGATTTTTGTTTAATGTGTTTCGATTTGTTTATTTTTTATTCACAAAGGAGGTGCTGATGGATGTGGCCTATTGGGATGAGAAGGCCGAAGTTTATGAAGATGAAATTTTTAATGTCTGGCGCCGGGATTTTGACGGCGTACTGAAATCTTTTTTCGAACATGGAAATTTTCGTACGCAGACCGTGATGGATTGCGGATGCGGGATCGGACACGGGATCGTGGAGCTATCTAAACATTTCAGATCCGTGTGTGCGGTGGATATTTCCCAGGAGTGCCTAGCCGTCGCTCAAGAACGGTACGGAACGCTCACGAATGTCGAATTTCATGAGCGGGACCTTTTGAACCCGCGTTTAAATTTACCGAAGGTGGAGTGTGCTGTGTCGATTAATTCTGTGATTACCCCGTCCTTGAGCGTGCGCCTGAAGATGCTGAAATGCATCCGCGCGCATCTTAAACCAGATGGCCGGATGGTTTTGGTGGTTCCGTCTTTAGAATCGTATTATTACGCGGCCTATAAATTGACCGAATGGAAGCTGCGTGAAGGTGTGCGGGTGAACTTACGCTGTCGGCAGGAAACCGTTACTAAAGATCATGGGGTTGTTCCGATCGACGGGGTTCTGACAAAGCATTATTTGCAGGAGGAACTGATCTCTTTTTTGCGGCTGGTTGGGTTTACGATCGAGGAGATCAAGAAGGTGCGGTATGGTTGGGAAACAGAATATGAAAACCCGCCCGATTGGATGCAGGCGCCTTACCCGTGGGACTGGATGTGTGTAGCTCGGAAAGCGGGACGGATGAAGGAGGAGGGATGAGGGATGCTGGTAGGTGGGGGAAATACATTTCAGGCAGGAAAAGGTTAGAGCATGTTAAGGAGGGGTTCATGAGAAAAACAATCCGGATCGTTTTGGAATTGATCGTTCTGGCGGCTGTGCTCGCATTATATGTTATGATCAACGGGTTTCCGGATATTCAGCAAAAGCTGTCAGCGCAACGATCCGGGGTAGAAAAAAACGGCCCTTCCGAGCGTGCCAATGTCGTATTGCTGGGTCAGCAGGCCAAGGCCAGCGGTCCGGTGAACATTGTTCTAAAACAGCCCATTGATCTGAAGGGAAAAACCAAAGATGAAATTCTGAAATTAAGAGAAGAACAGCTGCTGTGGCATTGGGACGTTTTTGGTGATGAGGCGTATCAGCCGGTCCCGGCCATTTTGAGCGCGGTTGATGAGAGCCGGCCATGGTGGGGTTTGGACGGAGAATATCATTACGGCGAAGGCTGGACCGGAGAACAGAATATCGAAGGCCCTTCGGAAGAATCCCGTTTTTTACTGAATCCGTTACTTTTGGTTGCCCTGGTGGATCTTGAAGCGGTGACAGACATTCTTAAAGTTGATGACTCAACATCCAATTCTGAAGATCGTTGGGATTCGAACATAGAAGAGAAAAGCCCGGATTTTTTTCCTGCGTATTCAGGACCGAGAAGTCTAGTGTGGTGGCCGGCGCAGAGCCGGGCGGAAGCGCGATATGACGCTGGCTCGCATTTTAGAGATTTCATGGAAGGCGAGGGCGCCTCTGAGAACCTGGAAGAGCGCCGGATGATTCTGTGGCTGACGGCGTATAACGCGCAGGATTTTGGATTTCATTGGGCTTACATATCTTTGGAGCATTCACAAAATGTTTCTCACGGGAATCATTTGCCGGAACCGTTTCAGTTGCGGGAATTTATTCATGTGGGCGGCAGCTGCGGCTATCCCGGCGGCTGCAATAATGCCAGCCCGTTTGTGAAAGAGTTGTGTTGTTTCAGGGTCTCGCATTTTCCCGCGAAAGTGCAGGTTTTTTTATGGAAGGACAAGCCGGATTCAGCAGAGACGACGCCGGATATGATTTTTGATATTTGGGTTGAATGATGCTGATAGAAAAACATTGAAAAAGAATCTTTTGAGTACAAGCAGCGATCATCAGGTTGATTTTTAGCGAAACAAGCGGAGGGCAAATTTATGTTCAGACGTCTATGTTGGGGTATTTTGCTTGTATTATTTTTAGGAGGATTGGTTTCGCCTCTCTGGGCGGAAAATTTTTTTCCTCCGATATCGGTCCGAGGCGATAAGATTTTTGCCGGAGAGGAAGAGCTTCTTTTAGTTTCCGTCGGATATGTTTATGTTCGGCCCGGTCAGGGAGAGCAGGATCCGGTGCCCTATAAAGAGTTCGGATATGATCTGGTCGATCTGGACATGAAACGGATCAAAGAGGCTGGTTTTAATTCGATCCGGACCTGGCATCTTCCGGATAAGAAACTGCTTGAGCTTGCCGAAAAGCACGGGCTTTGGGTGGTTGGAGGGATTTGGACCAATACACGGATCGATCCAATGAATGAGGATCAAATGGAAGGCGAGATTGCCCGGGTTAAGACTTTAGCTCAGGAGTATGCCCAGTTTCCAAATGTGGCGATGTTGTTGATCCTTAATGAACCTGATTATGCGGGATTGATCAGTCAGGATCCGCAAAAAGTAAAAAATTATTTTGACCGGCTCGTGGAAACCGCCCGCTCTGCCTGTCCGGGGGTGCCGGTCAGTTTTTCCAATTGGCCTAATGCAGGGTTTATTGATTCTTCCTCCTGGGATGTGATTTCGTTTAATCTATATGCCAGGATGCCGAAATTTGAACATTCAATCGGTTACCGCGGTTACGTGGATGGGATGAAAAAAGCCAAAGCCGCCGGAAAACCGTTTTATGTCAGTGAATATGGTTTTTATACTCCGTCTCCGCACCTTCAATCTAAAGACATGTTCGGTTTTTATTATGTGGAGTCTCCCGAGAAACAAGCAGAATTGTTGTTGAGGGATATGGACACATTATATCAACTCTCAATTGCCGGCGGGGCGTTAATGAGCTGGATAGATAACTGGGCCTTGACAAGTGAATTTTCCTCACCGGACATTCAGCGTCCACCGGGCTGGGTGGATAAAAATACTCATGATAATGATTGCATTGAATGGTCCGGCATTCTGAGCCTGGATGGGGATATCCGCGGGGTTGCCAGGCCTGCTTATACGGCGCTTTCGCGAGCGAATCAGGCGATTTTGACAGAGCCTGATTCAGAAGCACTTTATTCAGGAGAGATTCCGGTTTCAGTTTATCTGGGAGATAAAGTCAGCCGCGTGGATTTGATTATTGATGGGACAGATGTTAAAAATGTACCTAAGGCTAGTGCGCATTGGATCCGTTATCGATATGCGGCAAAAGAGGGCGAGTTAAAAAAGCATTCGATTCAGGTCAAAGTTTTTGATCATGACAATCATCTAATCCAGGATGAGGATCGCTCAGCTTGGACAGCGCAGGACAATCAGTTCCCCAACATTGAGATTTCCTCTATTAAGGATGAAAAAGGAACAGCATATTTTTTGCTGTCGCTCACAGATGAAAAGGGAAAGCCCATTCCTGAGGCAGCAATATCCTGGGGCGTTTTTGACGCCTTCAATTGGCAGGAAAGAGAAGGAGTCATTGAGACCGGACCGAACGGCAATTGTTTATTGCGGCGTCTTTCACTTTCAAAGGTTCAGCTTGTGGGGGCTCGGTATGATTTTCAGCGGGGAGATTTTAAGAAACGTATTACTGGTTTATATGTTTATTCATACCGCTGAGTAGGGAGAGTAGAGGGTAGAATAATAATTAGGCAGTCCCCGTTTGGAGACTGCCCATCTTTTTTAGGGCAATTGTGTACATTTTATTGTAAAATATTGCAATATAAATAGTTGCGGATATTTTAAGCAATTTTTCGGAAAAAATTTTTAGACGGGCCTTGACAATAGGCGTACTATGGTGCATACTACACC
>JBBRHV010000059.1:0-13765 GCA_038222225.1 Candidatus Omnitrophota bacterium | reverse complement strand
GCTTTGTTCCGCTGGAGCATTTCACTGCAGATGCCTCTTCAGCACAAAATCCCATGACGCCGCCTCCGGAGTGGAATGCTCCAGCGGAACAAAGCCATACCCGTACTGTTCGGCCACCGGCACGATCAACGCTTCAAAATTCCGGAGCTTTTCCGCCAGTGTCCGGTCAAACAGCTCCTTGTCGTTCTGAAAATAGGTTTTCAGATAATACAGCGTCGGAACCAATGGGTAAATCAGAATGGAATCCACATTCAGATCCGCTAGTTTTATAAAACTTTCCAGAACGGTTTGCGGCGTATCATTCCACAACCCGATCATCAGATCGGTGCTGACACTTTCCAAATTTAATAGCTTGCGGGAATCCTCAATCGACTGTTTTATTTTTTCATCATTTTGATAGGCCCGATTAGCATGCTGCAGCACTTGCGTATCTAACGACTGAACTCCGAACGAGACCCGGTTGATGCCAAAATCCGCCAGCGCCGCCACTTTCTGATAGGAAAAATCGCTCGGATTGCACTCAAAGGTCTTAAGTGCGTTTTCCGTAAACGTGAAATTGTAATGAATGTCCGTGAATAACGTCCGGAGGTCGCTCTCAGTTAGGATGTCAGACGATCCTCCCCCAAAATGCAGAACTTGAAATGGAACGCCTTCAAAGACATCCCGAAAGGACCGCATTTCCCGGGTGACGAATTTTAAATAATGCTCCAGCTCCGCTTTATGCCGGTCGATCCATTTCGAGATACCGCAATACTCACAGCGCTGCCGGCAGAACGGGATATCAACATGCAGGCATCGATCCTGCTCAAGATGCCGCGTTTGAGCCAGGTGATCCCCCCAGAGATTCTTTACGGTGTCCAAATCAAATGTTTTCTTAATATCAAAAAAATGGAAAAGGTCGGAATAAAACACCGCCTCCCCGGAACCGTTCTTTTTGGCCATATCCGTGAACAGCTTCCGCAATTTGATTTCTTTATCCAAAGGCTTCGAATGTGTCATAAAATACCCTTCGCTACTTTGAGAGAAGCTTGTCCGTTTCATCGAAGATCATGCGATCCTCCAGAAAAAAAAGCAGATAAGCGAACTTCTCCTCGTGTGTCTTTGCCGTTAAAAGAATGGTATTGCCCCGGACCGACGCGGCCTTCAGCTTCTCAAGCTTCGCGATCGGCTCCTTAAAATCCTCGAGAACATCACTGCCGAACGCTGTCGTGTAACGAGCCCGTGATAATCGATTCCGCTCTCCCAGAACCGTGATGACATAAAAAATCTTATCCCATTGATCTTGCAAAAGAACTCCCTCATACCGCCCCGTCAGATCCTGCTGGTATTTAGAGAACGAGGAAGAACTGCCGTTTCGATAATACAGACGATCCCTAATGACCGACCACGAACCCGCGCCCAAACCGAGACAGCTCCCGGGGGCATCATCAACATAGCCGGCCTCCGTCTGATTGGACGCCCGGTTTCGAATAAACCCGAAATTCCAGCAGGCTGTGTCCGGCGCCGAATGCTCCATGGGAATAAAACCATAATTATAGCGTTGGGCCACCGGAATGACCAAGGCTTCAAACTCTCGAAGCTTTTGCGCCAGGCTCTGATCAAACAAATCCTTACGGTTCTGATAATAGATTTTCAGGTAATACGGCGTTGCGATCAAGGGGTAAATGCTGATCAGATCGATTTTTAACTCGGCCAGTTTAATGAAACTCTCCAAAACGGTTTGCGGAGTATCATTCCACAGACCGATCAAAAGATCCGCCGTGATCCGGTCCAAACCGGGAAAGGTTCGAACATCGTTAACAGCCCTGCGCACCATATCATCATTCTGATAACCCCGATTCGTATATTGAAGAACCTCTTTGTCTGACGACTGAACGCCGAAGGACACCCGGTTAATCTCGAAATCCGAAAGAACCTTCAGCTTGTCGAGTGAACAATCATAAGGGTTCCATTCAAAATTCCGCACAGCATCATCCGTAAACGAAAAATTTTTATCGATCTCCTCAAAAATACCGGTGAGCTGCTTTTCGGTCAATATGCTGGGCGTCCCTCCCCCAAAATGCAGCATCCCGAATCTGACACCCTTAAAAATCTCCCGAAAGGACCGCATCTCTTCAATAACAAGCCGTGTGTAATCATCCAGCTGACCGTCGCCGGAACACACCCATTGATTTAAATTGCAATAACTGCATCTCTTCCGGCAGAATGGAACATGCACATAAAGACAGATAGCCCCATTGGGATCTTGACGGCTTGAAATATAATCACCCCAGGAACTCTGAATATCCCCCAAGGTCAACGTCTTCTGCAGACCGAAAAACTGAAAAATATCCGAATGGAAAATGGCGCTATCAAAACCTTTTTTCTTGGCCAGATCCGTGAATAGCGACCTTAATTTCAATTCCTTGTCTAATGGCTTCACGCTCATCATCATTCCAATCCTGGTTAAATCCTGATCCCCCGCCTTTGGCGCGTCACATCATACTGCGTATCAAATGCAGCATTGACCCTTTCGCAAGAACCGTTACCACTGCTCCGATAATAATGAACGGAGAAAACGGGATCGTATCATACACATAGCACACGGGGATCGCCTTTGCCGCCAGGTGATCCCGGATGAAGCCGGCCTGCTGAAGCGTCAGCCCTTCCGCCCTTAAAACATCCAGCGTTCTAAAAAAATCCCGGTCACTGCGCAGCTGTTTGAGTGTCTCCTCCGATAAATTCATCCCGGCTCCGACCTCAGAAGACCGGATCCGCTTTCGGGTCGATGAATCGATAAATGCCTTTAATAAAATCCGTAACGATAAGAACACAAGGAAATATATCGAGAACGCCTTGAATTGAAAACTCCTCCGGGTCACAAATACCGCAACGACCGATAACATAAAAACCTTACTGAGAACTCTCCTGAAGAGATTTATTAAAACAGCCCTGCTCCTCAAAGCCGCCCAAAGCACTCTTCTTTTCTCCCGGACATACCGGAGAAGAAATTTTCGCTTAAAATGCCCCCGCTGATACAGCCGGAAAGAAGTATCGATTAGCCAAAAAAGAAATCTGGATGCGATGAAAAACAAATACACGCAGAATGTATTGATCAGCAGAGCGAACGAAGGAAAATATTTAAAATACGTCTGTGAATAAAAATAGAACGGCATTAAAAACGAGAACGCGATAAACAGTTTCGCGTCGCCGGCCGGCCATAGCCTGAGCTTCCAAATGATAAAACTGATCAGAAATGCGATTCCCGCATTCAGCAGGACCTTAAAAAAGTGCGTGCTCTCAATTGTTCCGGTTATTAAAACCAGCCCATAAAGAATGCCCCCTGCCAGCAGCGCAAGCCCGATGAGCTTGTTGGGGATCCGTTTCACTCTCAGATCTTCCTTAACAACATAAATGCCCATCAAAAACATTGTGAGCAACAGTAGACCGTTGAATATTGCGAGGTTCATAGTTCACCCTGGATTTTTTTTATAATATTTTCCGGATCAATAAAAACTGGATACAGTTCCTTTTCCTCAAACCCCTGCCCCATGGCATATAATCCGGCACAGATCGTGTTGAGCGAACAGATTGAACAGCAGGCCCCCTTTTTATAATACCAATGATCCTGCGAGAACTCTCCCCTTTGGTCCAGAAAATACGTCGTCCGGTTTTCTTGCTTGACGATCTTTCGCGTTTCAGTCGAGGCATCTTCAAAGTCCGTCAGGTAGCACAATGGGACGGACTCCACGCGGAACGTTTTCCCGTTTCTCTGCAGCAGGCTCAAGGCCTCATGCAATTCCAGCTCAAAATCATTCAAGCGGGGGATCACATCCGGATTCTCCGCGGCCCGGTTCATGAGCGGATCCAGGTTATTAAAAACAAAATGGTTAATAAAAGGATAATGCTCCAGCAGCCACCGGACGGTTTTCGAAAGATGATCGGCATTGTAGGCATTGATCACCGTATTAACATTCACGGTAATGTCCCCCAAAACATTCAAATTGTTCAGGCTTCGCTCCAGATTGTCAAAGGAACCTTTATGCTTTGTGATTTTTTCCTGGATCTCCGGACGGCAGGAATACACCGACAGGTGAAGATGCCTCAGACCGGCGTCTTTTAAAAGTTTGAGATATTCCATATCCGCGATCTTCTGCCCATTGGTGATGATTCGGGGAAAAACACCCTGAGCAAGACAATATCGGATCAGGTCCGGCAGCTGAGGATAAAGCGTCGGCTCTCCGCCGGTCAGGATCACCCCGTCGCACTTTCGTTTCACAAGGGCCTCCACCTCTTTTTTGGCCTGATCAAATTCAAGCCGGCAACCGGTCGGCGGATTGGAGCATATGATGCAATTTAAATTGCAGTCACGCGTCACCTGTATATAACTGATTTCTGCCATGTCTGTCCTTGCTATAAGGGCTTAAGGATTTTAAACCCCTGAGTCCGCACCTCATCAATTTGAGCGCCACCGCATTGGCGGTCCACCTTACAATCAACGCACCGGAAGCTCTTAACAAAATATCGGTGTTCGATAAAAAATTCTAAAAATTTATAAAGATCCATATTTTTACGGAACGTGTACCGCCGCTTTTCGGCCGGGGCTTTCCGCTTTAAACACAAAGCAGGGGTCCTGGCAAAAAGAGTCTTACGCTCTCTCAATTCAGCAAGATCCTGACAGAATCCCTGCATAAAACAATACGGACACCGGTCCCCGAAACAGCTCAGCCGGCCTCCCGTCTCAATAAACACCCTCAGGTCACGTTCCATTCCCCGGATTTCATCTGCCATCTTGCAAGGATTCTGGATCAACTCTTCATATCCTTCCAGGCACATGGCGGGCAAACGGTTTGTCCAGACATAGACATGTTCTTTGCGGGAAAGTTCAAAGGCCTTATCCAAATAGCTTTTTGCGTCCGCAAGCGAATAATACATTTCTTCCCGATGTTTCCACGCATCACCAAACGGAATCAAATGCAGTAAATCAAATTCACTGACCCCCAGCGCCATAAAAAATTTCAGGGTCTCATCCAGGGTCTGATAATTGATCTTATTAATTACAATATCCACGCTGACGATAAAATTGTGTTTCAAAACATGAAACAAACCCTTCATTGCCTGATGATAGCTTCCCTTCACCCCGGAAATTTTCTCAAAAGATTTTTCCAGATGGCTGTGCAAAGACAGTGTCACCTCATCCAAACCGGCCTGCTTCAGCTCCTGAACAAAGTCCTCATAAAAAAACATGCGGCCATTGCTGACAAGCTGGACGTGGCGATATCCCAACGCCTTTGCCTTCTTGATAATTCGAACCAGGCCTGGGTGCAGCGTCGGCTCCCCCCCGGAAAGAACGACCCGGAAGCATCCCCGCTCCCTGCCGCTTTTTAGGTCTTTCACAACATCCGCAAAAAGAAGGCTCTCTCCCCGATGCCGCTGCCGGTCATGACAAAAAATACACTTTTGATTGCAGGCATTGGTCAAACGCACCCAGTGCCGCTTTTGCCGGGCCGCATCATCTTTGACTTTGAGTTTATGCTGATCCATGGCTATTTTTTCCTGAAAAACCATATCTTCATTCCCGTCAGCCCCACCAAGGGCCGAACAAATGTTCCTAAAGAAACCCTCTCTCGTAGGCAACCGCTGCCCGTTCCCGCTGCCATTCCTGTGACGAGTTCAAAACCGCATAGGCCGCGCTGATGGCGACCGGAGATATCTGATACTGACTGAATTCGATCAGCCGCTTGAGATTCTCAATCATGCCGGGCCGGGCGATCACATAGCCGGCGCGATACTGCGAAAGAAAATAATTCTTTGAGAACGATTGCGTGACAATAATATTGTCTTTGGCAAGATCGCACATGGACAAAACCGAGAACGGCTCTGGCGATAAACGGTTTCCGATCTCATCCACCACAAGATAAGCGCCCTGATCATTGCAGAACCCGATCAAACTCCTCAGGTCTTTTTCTTCCAGGCGAGCACGCAAAGACGGCAATTGGGGATTATTGACCACGATCAATCTTATGTCAGAATGAGACGCTCGCAAAATTTCATCATAAGAATCCACCTCTAGCACCTTGCCTCCGGCCAACTCCGCCCCATAGCGGTAACCGTCCCACATGTTCTTCCGGAGAACGACCTTGTCATTCCATTTCAAGAACATTAAAAACAGGCTATACAATGCCGGCCGTGACCCCGCCGTCAAAAAGACATTCTCTTCCCTCACCTCCGGGTGAAAATCCTGCCGCAGCTGCCGGCAGACCGATTGGAGCAGATCGTCATACGACACGGCTCTCTTTTCTGCCAAGAATTGCCGGACCGCTTCCGGCGTGAAATTGAAATCATTCCACACATCCATAAGCTCACCGGTTTTATGGATAGAACACAACGGAATATTCGCCTTTTGGCACACATCGCGCAGACTGCCGGCATCCTGTTCCGCATGAAAGACCATATTATTTCCGCCGTCAAACGTGATCGATTGATGAAGTTCTTCAAACGCGTTCATATCCAACCCCGCGAAGAAACACGGCAGCCTCTCCTGCGTGAGCCCTCCCAAATTCAATCCCGCAAAACCGAATTGCTCCTGATACTCCTCGACAAATCCGACGCACAGGCCGTCATGCGGACAGCTCCCACAAACCGGAGGCTTGCAGTAACCGGAATGCTCCCCCCGCCGCTGTTCACCCTGATAAGACGCATGATACTCCGGAAGAACGCAGACCGGCCCTTTATTAAAGCGCGCCTGAATGCCCTGCTGCAATAAATAGGAAAACGCCTTTCTTAAATAGGGCCGAACACTCTCATAGGAAACAGACAGGTCCGCAAATTGCCCGTCTTCAGCGGGCCGCATCAAAAAAGAGAAAAACGCCTCATGGACGCCAAACAATTTTTGAAGATAATGCGCGATCTTATACAGCTGTTTATAATTATGCCGCGTGATCACCGTGTAACTGACCAAGTGAACCTTCGGAAAACATTTTTTGAAATTTAAGATCCCCCTCACGGTTCTCTGATAGCCGCCTTCCGACTGCGTTAAATAATCATGCAGCGGCTCTTCGTGGGAGTGAAAGGAAAACTGGCAGGCATGAATATCATAGCCTCGCAAGCGCTCGACAAAATCCTTATCCGAGAACATTTGGCCGTTTGTTGTCAGCCGGACCTTCACCTTCAGCTGTTTGGCCGTTTCCAGCAACTCAAAAAAATACGGCTCAATCGTGCACTCCCCGCCGAACAGTTCGACCGTATCATATCCCTGATCAATAGCCTCCTGCATCTGAGCCTTCATCTGATCCAGACTCAATTGCGGACGGATCGCCTCGCCAGCCAGGTTATAACAAAACAGACAGCGGTTATTACAGTGATACCCGGCCGGGATCACGTATGATTCATTCTGAGCGGGTTTTATGCATTCCTCTGTGTTCATCAGTCCTTCTCTCACCATCCCTTATTCTCTCCATCGGATTGATCACCGCCGCATCGAAACATTGCAGCCAGCTTACTTCTTCACCGGCACAAACTCATCCCAGCCAAAATGTTTCACGTAATTGCTGAAAACTCCCTCGCAAAGAGAATCATAGTCGCATAACGAGCACGGCTTATGCTTTTTCTTTAAAGACGTGATCGTCCACGCCCTCAATTCCTTTGAATCCGCAAGCAGCGTCTGCTCACAGACCCCCATAAGTGGAAACAACTTCTGCGAAACACATAAGGGCATATCAATGATCTTCACATTCCATGCTGATGCGCGCGATTTCAGCAACGCCGCCCTTTTTTCATAGATGATCTCCATCACCCCGGCCACATCGCGATACCGCGGCATCAAAGCGGAAAAATCCTTTTCCATGTTATTGCCTCTCGGCTGAACCGTGTTCAGCGCGATCTCATCAATGAAATACTGCTGTATAAAAACAAAAAACTTGTCTAAGAATTTATAATTCAGTTTATTCACCACATGACTGATATGAATGGTGATCGGCAACGACTCTTTCAGACGTGAAAGGTTCTTCAGCCCCTGGGCCGTCTGCGCAAAACTTCCCGCCGAACGGGTCAAGGCATCATGGATCTTTTCATTATGCCCATGAATGGAAACCGTGAACTCCCTCACCCCGGCCTGAACCAATTTCAGGCAATATCGCATATCGGAAAACCGCCTCCCGTTACTGATGATCGCGATGTCCCGGTTCCCATGCTCCCGCGCATACGTGATATAGTCCATCAATTCCGGATTGAGCGTCGGCTCATCCTTTGTAAACAGGATCTTTTTTTTGCCCTGATTCATCGAAAGGACTTCATAAACCCGTTCCCGGCAAAAATCCCTGGTCATTTCAGACTCATGATTTCCCCGCTCCATGCAGAACACGCATGAATTATTGCAGGAAAACCCCACGCAGACATGCAGGGCCTCAAGATCCTTGTTTTGACTTTTTTTAGCGGTCGCTGGTTTTGACATAAAAAGATCACTTCTCTACCGGAACAAATTCATCCCACCCAAAATGCTGAATATAATTGCTGTATACGCCTTCACAGACCGAGCACTGCGCGCAGTCCAAACATGCGTCTCTTTTTTCTTTAAACGGCACAACCCCCCACTTACGTTCTTTTTTTAGATCAGCGATAGCTGCCTTTTCGCAAAAACCGATTAAATGGACAACCTTCTGCGAAACGCACAACGGCATGTCCACAATCGTGACATTCCATTTCAACGGTTTGAAAGTAGACCTGAACAGCATTTGGTTGTTTTCGAAGACCTCTTCGATCTTTCGGGCGACAGCTGTATAGCGTGGCACCACCGCAGAAAAATTCTGTTCAATATTTTTTCCCAAAGGCTGAACGGTATTGAAAATAACTTCATCAATGAAATGGCCCTGTATGAACATTAAAAACTTATCCAGAAACTTATAATTCAGCCTATTCACCACATGACTGATATGAATCGTGATCGGTAAATCCTGCTTAAGACGCACAAGATTTTGAAGACCCTGGGCAGTCTGTGCGAAGCTCCCCGGTGAAAGGGTCAGTGCATCATGAACCTTCTCATTATGGCCATGGATAGAAACAATAAATTCCCGCATGCCGGCCTCAACCAGCTCCAGGCAATAGCGGATATCAGAAAACTTCCTCCCATTGCTGATCATCGCAATGCCCGTGTTTCCCTGATCCCTTGCATAGACCACATAATCAACCAACTCCGGATTAAACGTTGGCTCACCCCGGGTAAATAAAATTTTTTTCGTGTTTCTGTTGTCACGTAGCACCGTATAAATTTTTTCTTTGCAGAATTCCCGGACAGAGTCTGACTCGGAATTCCCCTTTTCCATACAAAACACACAGGAATAGCTGCAGGAAAACCCCACGCAGACATGCAGAACCTCTTCATGTTCCTTCAGACCAGCTTTTTTCACAGTTGATTTTGACATGCCTTGCCTACCTCTTGACTGGCACAAATTCATCCCACCCAAAGGCCTCGGGATATTCTCTCCAAGGTCCTTCACAAACCGGATAATACACGCAGGACGGACAGTTCGGCCCCCTCAATTTCCCCTCATCAACACGAACCTGCGCGAAATCTGCGACGATATAATCATGTTCAAAAATTTTCGTTTCCGGCATCATCCTTTCGGAAACATGATTCTCGCAGCCTTTCATACAGCAATAGGGAATCGCCTCTGTAATAATTTCCTTTTGAAAATGCCGGGCAATCCGGATTCCCTTCATCACATACGGCATCACCATCGTTATCCGCGGAACAATACTATCAAAATTCTGAGCGGCTGCGCCCAAGGCATGGACAAACGACAGCTGCACCTGATCCACATCAAGGCTGACCAGCAGCTTCACAATATCCGGCAAATGCCGGTAATTCGACTTTGTGATTACCGTGTTTGTCAGAACCCGCTGCTTCATCTTTTTTAAATTCTGAATACCGCGGACGGTCTGTTTAAACCCCTCACATCGCGTCAGATAATTGTGCAGTTCCGGAGTGTGCCCGTGCAGCGCCAAGGCGAATTCATTCGCCCCGGCCTTGATCACCTTCTTGCAAAAATCCTCATACACAAACGCCCTGCCGTTGGACTGCATCTGAATGATCTGAAATCCCAACTGGCTGGCGTACTGAACCAATTCGATCAGATCACTGCGCACAGCGACCTCTCCGCCGGTAAAAACGACAATCTTACAATCCCGGCTGGCCTCCCCAAGGATCTCTTTAAGTTCCTCGGTCGATTTGTTTCCTAAGGCCTTCTTCCCGTCACCCTGAACGCAGAAGCGGCAATTGGAATTGCACAAAAACCCTGTTTTAATATCAGCTTTTTTCATAACGTCGCTCACTGCGCCTGATTGTCGCTCCAGCCTTTAATCGCCCCGGCAATCTGCTTGGCTGCTTGAGAATTGAAAAACCCGCTCGGATGCCCATCTAACGGAACCTTGCAATTCTGAAGGATCTCATTACAAAAATCTTCCTGGAGCTGAACATACCGGATCTGATATTGATCAAGAAGACCAGTGATCACTTCACTGCGCTGTGTCCCGATCAGAACAAACACCAGACTCGTTTTTTTGTGGAGACCCCGCTCGATCACCTGTTCACTGAAAAGTTTTTCAAAACCGGCTCTGATGAGTTCTTCACTGTTTTTATGCTCCTGCTCAAGGTAGGCCTCAATCGTTTTCCGGAAATTCTGATATTCAATCGGGTCCCGCTCCCTCATCGCCTGCTGACAAGAAATATCGCATTCCAGCAGATCATCCTCCAGCAGAAAATAAATCACCGCCAATGGAATGGAATATCGGTCAACCATCTGATTTGCCAGCATGAGCGTGGAACGCAAATTGTATCCCAGCATGCCGAAATTGACGACTTCATTCTCCAGCCCTAATGCATCCATCTCCGCTTTCAAAAAATGGCTGATCGTTTCATTATCTTTCAGGCACATCCCAAAGACATACGAATCACCAAAAACCGCCACATAATTCTGACCCGTTTTTAGATCCCCACCGCGAAACCCCTCATTATTGAGCTGGAGTTTATCTAATTTTAAAAATGGATTCCGGCAGTACTCCTCCAAAACTGCATTTTTTCGAAACCGGTAAATGCCCTGTTCCAGACCTGCATCCGGCAATTTTATGTTGGCGGCCTGTTTGCGAACATGATACACCCTGGCTCCTGCCAAGAGGGCAATTGAAAGCCAAAATATGATAAAAAACGCGATTTTTCTATGATTTTTTGTATTTTTGCGCCGCATTAAAACCCTCTCCAATACTATAACCCATCCACTTCAAAAAAACAAAACATTCGCCGACAGTCTTAGGGAATCTGCTCCGGATCACGTCTTTTTAAAAGCTGATAAAAAACATAGCGGTCTTTACCTTCAGCATATGAAATATAGTCTTTCAAAACATACCTCTCTTTGACCCTCAAGCAATTCCCTCCTTCAGACTCAAATGTCGCGCACATCACATCATCAAAAAGAAGGACGCAGTCCGAAGAGTCCAAAAGCTTTTTCTGAAAACCCTCATCAGCAAGAAAATCGCGGATATCAACAACCTGAAGCTGGGTGGTCGATTTTAAAATCGTAGGCCAATTGGCAACAATCACACAGGATGCAGGAATATCCCGCTCTGCCAGCTCCGGTATCTGTGTTTCCAATAAATACGCCCTGGAGCCAAACATGTGCGGAACTTCTCTCATATAAGGAAGAAAAAATAAACTAACAAGAAACGCGCCCGCAAAATAGATGTATTTCTGAAACTGCGGCCGGCCCATTCGTTCACCGGCCCATTGCAAGACTTGCGTGATCCCGACTGAGGCCAGCAGAATCATTGCCGGATAAAAACTCATGAAAAAACGAGCCTTTCCCGCAATCATCTCGGTTCCTCCCAAAGTCTGCATCCAGGAAGAAAAATAAGCAAACCAAAACAGGCCGATCCAGGCGAACAAAAAGAGAACCGTTTTTCTGTCCTTGATCCATAGCACCATCGAACCCATCAACGCAAATAACGAGATCAGAACCGGCTGAAATACCCCGTTAAAAATGTACATTCCGTAATGCCGCGTATTATAAATCAGATTATGAACACTCCAATTGCCGCCAAGCAGGAAACCCTGACTTTCCGTTTCCATAAAATGAATGGATGCGTGAAAACTCATCATCTGCACTAAATTCGGGATACTCAAAAGAAGAAAAAACAGCCAGGAAACGGCATAAAATGCCAAATTCTGTTTTATAAACGGCCGGTTGAACATCCAATCCCCTGCAAAAAATAAAACAAAAAGCACATAATTTTCCGGCCGGAATTGCGCAGCAAAGCATACCCCGGAGAAGGCCAGCCACAGCAGAGAACGGTTCTTATGCCTATAATAGAGAAAGCAGCCCGCCACCGCTAAGCAGGTCATAAACAGCGAAACCACATTTGTTTCTGCCGCTGCTGACCAGCGGATATGCACCGGATAAAGCGCGATCAAAACGGCCGCAAAAAGCGCGGCCTCTTTTTTGCGGGTGACCATCCAGGCTAAAAAAAACAGCGCGACGGTTGTCAAAGCCCCGATGACGACCATGCTGTATAAAGCCACCCAATTATTAACCCCGAACAACAGAAAAAGACCGCTTAAGAGAAACGGCCACCCGATCGCTTTGGGATAACTTCCCTGCTGCCCGGTCTCAAGAATGTGTTTGGCGGCCTCCATATACCAGGCCTCATCAACATACATGATGTGCTGCAGCGGAGGAATCAGCAGCCGGATCAAGAACGCGGCACCGAAAATGACAAAAAGCCAAATATAAGCAGATCCCTTGCCCGGAACCATGGATTCTGAAATTGTTTTTCGATGAAAATAGATCAGATAACTGAACAGACAAAAATTCACGAAGATAACCGGAAGGATCCATGGAAATAAAAAATTAGCAAGGCTATCTAACACCATCATAATCCATACGCCATTTTAAGAAGGCGCCTCTCCTGAATTGTCATGTCCAAACCCTGTGCCGCTTTTTACGAGAGCTCCGTCTTCTTACCGGCGTTGTCCCATTTCTCCAAATCGGTTGCTGTTTTGATTTTCAGCACCCTGCCGGCATTGATCATGATCTCTGCGATCTGACAGAAGTTCTTGTAATAGGACCGGAAATCTTTCTTCTGATACTTACACCACAGATAGATAGCGAATGGATGCGCGCACAGCTGCTTGTTGTCGCATGCCTGGCATTGAGCGCCGGTTTCCTTATCAAACAGATCCACCAGCAATTGATAGATGGCTTTCTTTCTCGCCAGATCAATTCCGTGCTCCAGGTCGCCGATCACATATTTCGTGCGGTTTTCATACGCCAAGGAAAGAATGAACTCAAAAAGATAGAACTTCTTATCGCTGCCCAACAAAATCTTCTCGTAATGGGTGCTTCCCCAAAGACGATTTAAGAGTCTCAGGCTGAAACCTTCCCCGCTCAATTGATTATAGCGCCGGACAATTCCCTCAAGCCGCTCTTTCAGAATATCCAGCTCGCCTTCCCCCCAGAGGCAAAACATCTGCGGAAAAAGATCAATATGCTTAAATCCATTATCGATTAAAAATTCGACATTCTCCGTTAGATGCGCCACCTGTTCCGGAGCGATGGTAAAAATGACGCGGACCCGATCGGATGGGAACTTTTTAAAATGAGGCCACGCGGATTCAAAAACCGACTGCTGCGAAGCCGCTTTAAACTTGCGGAAGGAGTCCGTGCTTTCCCGTGCTCCGTCAAGGCTCAGGTTCAGAATAAATTTATCGCTCAAATAAGACGTCACAAATTCTACAATC
>JBBRHV010000058.1:0-13997 GCA_038222225.1 Candidatus Omnitrophota bacterium | reverse complement strand
ACTGAGCAGTTTAGCCATTCCGGCAAAATTACTGCGTTTGATGATCAATTCCTGTTCACTGAATCCCATTGCGCGTAAACGTTTTTCCGTGCGCGCCAGTTCCAGCGGGTCAACATCCAGCGCAAATAACCGGCCATACGGCGTAATCTTTTTGAGCAGCTCAACCGCATGTCCGCCAAAACCTAAGGTCGCGTCCAAACCGGTCTCTCCAGGCAACGGGGCCAAAACATCTAAAACTTCCCGCACGCAAATCGGGCGATGCGTGCCGGCCGGAGTTTTTCCCGCCTGAATCACTTTTTCGACCTCTAACGGGTATTTCTCAAAATTGAGTTCTTTATATTTTTCTTTAAAAGTGCGGGGGTGCGTCCCTTTATAACGGATGCGACGCTTCGGCTTGATTGGATCATCATTTGTATTACTCATAAATAACTCTAGAATAAAGGTGTTCCTCGGCAGAATCTGCGTATTCAGGAAATCTTTCACAGCTGATTATACTTCTTATGCGTTCCTTTGGCCTTGCTCACCGGATACTTGGCAGCATTTTTCTTGAGCTTTTTCTCCATCGCATCAATAAGATCGATCCCCAAATTATCTGCCAGCTCAAACAAATACATGGCAATATCCGCAATTTCGTCCTGAACGGATTCACGATTGTTCTGAATAAAATCCTCAACCTCGGCCTTTGTTTTCCATTGAAAATGCTCCAGCAATTCGGAAGCTTCCAGCATAATAGAGATCGCCACATTTTTCGGGTCGTGGAACTGTTTCCAATCGCGCTCATCTCGAAATTCTTTGATCCTTTCAGTGATCTTCTTAATTTCATCCATTACCCGATCCTTTGTAAGATTCCGGAAATTTGCGGGATCGCATCCCGTCATTACTGAGCGGCAAACAAATTTTTGATCGCCTTTGAATTAAAATAATAAATAATGAGACCATTAAACGCAACCATAATAATCCCCATGGCAGGCGGCGTTCCTCCAAACATGTTCAATATCATAGAAAGAATATTCAGAGAAAGCAGTATTGTTAATCCAATCAATGCCCAGTATTTAAACTTATAAACGCTCCAAAATATGATCAAACCGGCAATTCCGAAAATGCTATCCACAATGCTTTGGCCAGCCCATCCTCCGATAATACCTCTGAGCCCGTTGATACACCCTAACGCTATTAAAACTTGCGCCAAAACCGGCCACTTTTTTGCATCCATAACAGAGCACCCTTTTCTTTGTTCAAATACTATATCATCCCCATCCTCGCAGACAATCTTTTTTTTATCAGACCGATCTTGCACAAGCGTTCCGACAAAAAAGGCCGTCATTTTCTCACCTTTTTCCTCCTAGAAAGTACATTAAAAAAGCCCAACGCCAAAATGGCGCTGGGCTTTTTAAAACTCCTTCTTTTGAATACCAAAGGACGCGGTGACCTCACCCCGATAATTAAAGCCATTTACGTGTAGAGTTTCCTGGGGTAAGCTCAGTGAATATCTTCATCATAAATGCAACTCCCTATTATGACTCAATCCCTCATCTTGCTTTACTCATGGGTTATTGTATAACCTTCCTGTCTTAAGTCCATAATAAATCTTAACGCGTTCAAACGAGGCCAAAGTCAGCTGCACGCACCCCAGCGTAGCCATTAGGGCGTTTTCCCCTCCACCAAAACCACATGCACATCGCCAAGGAGCGTTTTCAGGCTCGCGCGCAAGGTCTTCGTGGGGGTTGTGGTGGAAAAGAAAAGTTTGGCAGAAATTTTTTTAATTTGCTCCCCGTCCAGAAACAAATACGGATCAAAACGATAAGCCTCTTGCTTTCCGTACTTGGGCACATCCACCGTGGTCTTTGATGAGAGCAAGCCTGTATACTTGTAAATCTTTTGATCCGCGTAAATGTTAAGCTCTACTGTATCCCCTAATTTTAAAGGCAGCGTCCTTAAATAAAACCCGCCGCTTAAAGGGTCCAGAAGCTTACCGGGGATCTTCACCGTGCGTTCCTGATGCGTGATCACATTTTGATAGGTTGCCGTGAGGTCCTGATAATTAAAATCCACCGTTGATTCCAGGACGTCTCCTCCCTTGATATATTCTTCATGGCGCAGGACCACCAGCTCTTGAGCGTCCATATACGAAACATACCGGGCCTTGGTCTTAAAAAGTAGCGAAAAAAAAGGCAGCGTCCGGACCTTGATCTCAAAATAATACGCCTCCCGGCCGCCAAGCATCATTTTGCCGTTATTCGTGATAACAAATGTGCCGATCGAAAGACCGATAAACTTTGCCCTGTAAACAAGCGTTTCCTGATCAGGTAAAAGGGAAACTTGGGGGACAATCGTCTCGCGTTCCTCCTGCGTCTCCGACGGGGCAGAGGCCTTGATCTGCCGGGCTTTAAAAAGGAGATCTTCCTGTGTTGTCGTGATCGATTTACAGCCCAGCACAACGCATAACAATAACCAGCCTGTAAAAACAAAATTTTTCCTCATGCCATCCCCTTTAAAAATCAAGGGACATGCACCCGGCGTTTAAACAGGCGCCTGTCCCTTATCGATCCCGTCGCTTCCAGGTGTGCGACGATTAAACCGCTCTCCGGCCAGTGATGAGATTATAAACAATCATGATCACCGCAAGAACGAGCAGGAAGTGAATAAACCCGCCCATTGTGTACGACGAAACAAGCCCTAACGCCCAAAGCACAGCCAGAACAATTGCAATGGTGTATAACATTTCATCCTCCTTTTAAACGATCGAACGACACGACATCCCTCACAGGATCCGCTTCTCCTGTTTTTGCAGTCGGTTTTAATACAATTCTTCTTGATGGTTATTCTAGGGGATGGCGAAACTTAATCAATTATACCGGGGTATAACCCCCCTCTGCGTGTCATTGCAAGCACTCTTACAATAGGGGGCGCCGTCTCCTAAATTACACAGGACAAATTCCAAAACACAAAAGATGTACAATTATTATTTAGAGTGAGGATCCGCTTAAAAGAAGTTTTGATGTGATTGAGGAAATCTTTTGGATATCCCGCGTTTTCAAACTCACAATGAGGCGTTCAATGTCCTGCGCGCAATATCGGCCCTTGTGCGGATCTTCCTGATAGCGCTGAAGCACATTCTGAAATATCTCAAGCGCGTCATTGTCTTCGCCCTCAAGATACAGCCGCAGCTTCTTTAAGAAATTTCCGTTGCCGGGATGATCCGATTCACCAATGTGTGTAGCGGCCTCCAGCAAAAACTGCGCCCTGCTCCTTGCCGCGGAAGCAAAAAAGATCTGATCCGCAAACGGCTGGCCGACCTTGACCCCTCCCACGCTCAAAATATGTTGAAGCCGCATGCCCCGGGGAGTTAAAAAATTCAACCCGCGATCGTATTTCAAATCAAAAAATAACTGCATGAGGTCGCGCAAAACGCTTCTGTATTCTTGAGCGGTCTCCACACGGGTAATTTCAAGCCGTCCCAGGACCACCGCATCATTTTTGACCACCTGATCATACGCCTTCGAAACAGCCCGAGCGTCTTTGATTTCCATATCATCATCACAGAAAAGAATCATGCACTCCCGCAGAGACTGTTCAATGCAGGCGATCTTTTCCGGCCGCTGCCATCCAAGGGCCTTTTCATCGCAAAACGCCCGCACACGGGCAATCCATGAGGCGGTGACCATCTGATAAACCCCGGCCAATCCTCCGGCGAGAACCTGGCGGACACACCTCAACGCGATCGTTCCCTGTTTCTTTGAAACCGCATCCCGCAAGCGTTGGACTTTGGAAGACATGTTTTCGGACGTTGAATTCAGCAGAGAACAGATCCATTTTTCATTCTGATCATTGATCTTCTTAACGTGTTCAGGCGCATGGTGCGGCTCATTGATGAAGACCAGGATCTCAACAGGAACCGAAGACTCCGCTAAACACAGCGACATGAGAGTTTGAAAAAGCCCCGGTTCTGCCGAGGCACAGGAAGGGATCACCACTGAAATGGGCGCCGGCTCACCCAGCGAAACGATCTCAGGAACAACGGAATCCTTAAACCGTTTGAGATAATCATCGGTATTGCCGATCGCGCAGCGCGCCGTGAAACCCTCCTCAGCAAGCGGAACTTTGTCACCGGCGCAATTGATGATGTAACCTTGGTGGTCATTGCCGTTGGGGACGTCGCAGGATCCGTTCTTCATTCATGAGCCCCTTGTTTCTTCTGCGATCGACACTCACAAAACCACCGGATCAATTCACTCGAAATTGAGCGGCGGGTCGGGACTTTGGGAAGGGCGTCCGCTTTGAACCATCCGGCTTCCGTAATCTCGTTTCCATCCACCGTGATCTCTCCGCTTCGATACTCGGCCGTAAACCCGACCATCAAACAGTCCGGAAACGGCCAGGGCTGACTTTTAAAATACCGCACGTTTTTAACCGCAATGCCCACTTCTTCCAACACCTCCCGCTCAAGACACGCCTCCAAAGACTCCCCCGGCTCCAGAAACCCTGCCAAAACACTGTACATCTGCGGATCCGAAAATTTAGAGCTTCGCGCCAG
This sequence comes from Candidatus Omnitrophota bacterium, assembly GCA_038222225.1. Classification (GTDB taxonomy): domain Bacteria; phylum Omnitrophota; class Gorgyraeia; order Zapsychrales; family JANLHA01; genus JAKLFA01. The sequence goes on along the minus strand of JBBRHV010000058.1, from coordinate 9,463 downwards.
CAAAATTTGATCGTCCTTAAGAACCGCCACGATCACCGCCGGGGAGATCCTCGGATAGCTGATCAGCCCGCACGTTTCGCAATGCCTGGCATGCTCGTTTGTAAGCACAACGGTCTCACCCGCGCATCTCCCGCAAAAGCGGAAATTCCGGTTCCAGTCCAGGATCTGCCGCGCGTACCCGGCGGCTTGTGAAACGCCCGGTTCTTCCTTTAAATAGATCTCTCTTAAACCGATCCACTGATACGCCTGGGATACGGTCTTGTCGGGCCTGGTCACCGCGTAACAGGGGCGGTCATTGAGGACACCGATAAAACATTCGTCCTGAAAACACAATTCGTTCGCCTGCTCTGCGGTCAAAAAAGGGCTCCCGCCGCCATCCTCAGTCTTGACGACAAGGACATCCTCCCCCCAAAAACAAAAATAAGACGCCTCGCCCGTCTTATTTTCTGGATGCACCGCTGATTTTACAAACCCCATTCCCGCATCCTCCATCAGGACAAATTTTTATCCCCTCATCCACCGGGCCCAATTGCCGTTGGGCAGGGGCATGACGCCATCGCCGCCGGTCAAAAGCATCTCGCCGGATTCGATCACACCGTCTGTGTGATACTGCCGCAGAAGATTGCCCAGCACGATCGGCGAAAAGCCCGGCGTGTGCGATGTCAACAGCACAAACAGGGCCTCTTCGCTTAAGACCTTATCCACCAAGGTCGAGGGTTTCCATGAGCGCGTCCTCGATCTTGTAGAGTTCGCCCTTTTTCCCCCGGCCAAACGATGGCGGGTCCAGAAGCACCGCGTCATACTGGCTGCCGCGCTTGACCTCGCGATTCAAAAATTTGATCACATCATCCACGATCCACCGGACCGGCGCCTCGGTCAGGCCGTTGATCCTGGCATTTTCCCGCGCCCACTCCACCATTCCTTTGGACGCGTCCAAATGACAGCACTGCGCTTTAGCCTGAGCCGCCGCCAGTGTGGCCCCGCCGGAATAGGCAAAAAGATTTAGAAATTTCACCGGCCGCTGTTGCCGCTCGTGTTGGCGCGTCAGCGTCTTGCGGATCCAAAGCCAAAGCGCGCGCGTCTCCGGAAAGACCCCCAGATGCCCGAAATCCGTGACAGACAAGCGCATCTTGACGCCGGCGATCTCGCAGATCCACTCCTTAGCCAGATTGCCGCGGCCGTGCCAGTTTAAACCGCCGGAGCGGTCAAAGCGTGCAGTTGCTATTTTCCAAAGTTCCGGACTCCTTGGAGCCCAGACCGCCTGCGCGCAGGGCCGTTCGAGGATGACACCGGCAAAACGTTCTAATTTTTTTCCGTTGCCGCTGTCTAACAGTTCATAATCGTCCATGGACCAACCTTTTTTTAAATAGTTTACCTTAAATCCATGCAACTATCAATCGCATTGTGCCGCAAAAATTGCCTGGCGGGCATGAAACCCGATAGTAGAATCCCCAGACGCACACCTGAACCCAAACTCATGCATCCTGAATTCGGGTTACGGTATGTGTCTGACGATTGGCATTTAGGCCTGTTTATTAACCGTGGGAGGAATATCGATTTGCGGAGGATTGACTGAAGCTTCCAAGGCTCGCGCATCTCGAGGGAATTCAACAATAAAGGTGGTGCCTTGACCTTCGGCGCTTACGATGCGGACTGTTCCTTGATGGACTTCGATCACACCTTTCACAACGGTGAGACCAAGCCCCCATCCGGTTTTAGTTTGCGAGGATTGAGCGCGACGGAATTGTTGAAATAAAATCGGCTGCTCAGCTTCAGGAATAGGCGTTCCTTCATTATGCACGGACACTGTCACATGAGAATCGGTCGGATCGAGCGTAATCGTGATCGGGGTTTCCGGAGTACTGTACTTGGCCGCATTGGACGCAAGATTCTCGACCACCCGACGGATCCCGCTTTTACTCCAGAATCCTTTGACCGGCGGCTTAGAAAGAAACACAAACCGGTTCTCATAGATGAGATTAAGTTCTTCAACCATTTCTTCCAGCATCAGATCCAAATCGAACTCTTCAATTTTTAAAGCCAATCGCTCGCCAGCCAGGATCATGCTGGCATCCAGCAGTTCGCGGATCATTGAATCCAAACGGTCCATATTTTTAGAAATCCGATCGCCCGCTTTCGTTCTGAAATCAACATCGTCCAGATTACAGTCAAGGCTTTGCGCGAGTATTTTGACGACTGTAATCGGCCCGAGTAAATCATGAGTCAGGGTGGATGCCAGTCTCTGCTGTATACTGCGAAGGGTTTCGCTGAATTGAGTCGCGGCATCATTGACCGACTGTTCAATGGCGCAGACAATCACTTCACGCGCAATTGGATCCAACGGTCTTTCGTCTTCGATCACGTCAAAAATGACTTCACGCAGGATATGATATTCAAAGATCATCTGGTCCATGGTGTAGTCTAAACTTCCAGCGCGTTCATGCCCGTGTTTCCTGCCAATACGCAAACTTTCTTTGCGGTCCCGTCTCACTCGCGCTGCGCTACGATCAATGGTGGTTGAAAGGGCATCGGCAATCTGGGATAAAAGTTCTGGAAGAGAATTCCGGAGAGATAAGGATTTAAGATGAAATGCGGCAAAAATCTCGTCGTTGGCGCGCTCTTCCCAAGTCTTCATGATTTTATCTGCGTTACGTTTCAGCAGGTCTGACACTTGATTTGTCATTGAATATCCTTAGTGTTGTAGAGGCAGCATCTCCTCCATCTTATTATTAGTATAGAATAATTTGAAATTTAAACAATTATACCAAGGTATATACTCTCGGAAGTTACGGTAAAATCTCCAGACACAAAATCCCCAAACGCATACCTGAACCTAAACCTGTTCATCCCGAATGCGTGAGTATCCTTGCGGGCATGAAGGTCACAAAGTGTTGCTGCCACAGGGAGCGAAGCAATCTTTATCACGACGAAAAAATTGTGCCGGAAAAATTAACTACGGGGCATGAAAACCGATGGGGCGCCCCTCCTCCGTTGGGTCTTCCAGCAAGGCTTTGAGCGCCTTGAACACGACCCGGAATTGCCCGTCATACTTCTTCTCCAACTGATCGATCCGATCTTTTAAGTCTTTATGACCGCTGATCATTTCGCGCAGCTTGCTAAAGACACGCATGATGGCAATATTCACCTGTATGGCCCGTTCGCTGTTTAAAACGCTGGATAACATGGCGACTCCCTGCTCGGTGAAAACATATGGCATATAACGCTGTCCTCCCCAACTTGAGGTCACAAATTGTGACCTCAAATTATCAAATTCATCCCGCGTTAACCTGAACATAAAATCTTCGGGAAATCGGTTGATGTTTCTTTTAACAGCCTGATTAAAAACCTTTGTAGGCACTCCATACAATGTTGCCAGGTCTTTATCGATCATGACCTTCTGCCCCCGGATATGGAGGCCCCACGGGCATAGCCCGTGGTTCCTTTCTAAATGACCCCTTGCATCAACGCTAGAGAATTTCAAAGAAATTCTCTGCGCATGCTTCGGGGTTATCCGGATGGGACCCTCAATGCGCATTCATCCCCGGACAAGCCCGGGGTCTTCTGCGCCTCCGGATAAAAGAATCATCTCCCGGACAGCTTCATACGACATCTCTGCTACAGTTGTCTTTTTAGGCATACAGGCTCCTTGCTCAGGGAAAATTTTAAACTTTCAAAGGGGATTTATTAAAAGGGATGGAATGGATTGAGTATAATCGAAGTTACAATGAAGGTCAAGGCGGCTTAGAACTGGCCCTCCTATCCCTGATACAACTCCGCCATGCCTTCATCCAGCAGATGTTGATTCAAATACACCGGCGATTCCAGGATCGCGTTGTGGCCGTCCGCGCTTTCGAAAGCCTGCGGCCCGAAAAACACATCCGCGACAAAACGGCCGTAGGTATCGGTTTTGCTCTTGTGCGATTTGATGATCAGAGGGCTTGCGGCAGGCAGAAGTTTTTCTACATACTTTTTGGCGCGCAGGCCTTCGGGCGTGGACACCTCCGGGCAATTGATCCCGCGCAGGCGCAGGCGTTCGCGCACGACGATCCCGAAACCCACCTCGATCAGGGCCAGAAGTGTGTCGCCGTCAATGACCCGCTCAAGCGAGGCCGCGTAGGTGTAGGAAGGTGTGTCGGTGATGTGCAGTGTCTTCAGCACGTCTTTGGCCACCGGCCAGTAGACAAAAAACCCGCAATCGATCATGATCTTATTTTCGCTGAGATGGACGTCCAGGGTTGACCGGCTGTAGGTATGAAGCACAAGGTCGGACGGGCTCTTGAGCGGCGGGGCAGTTTTTGCGGAAACAGGCGGCGCGTCCTCAACGCCTTCCTGCTCCAGGCGCAGGCGTTTGACCTCATTGCGGATATCTTTCGCCCGCAGCCCCTCTTTGAGAATACGCTGTTCCAGTTGCTTGCGCGTTTTTTCGTCACGGACAGGCATTAATTCCACATAATCAGACCAGTCCAATTTCGTCGACGTCGACGAAATCTTTGGATGAAGGCTGTAAAACGACCTCATCCTCTGCAATGTCCGCTCGGAAAAACCAGGGCCGTGTTTGGCGCTCAGGACTTCGGAAAGTTTCTTGAGCAGGCCCGTCCCGTACTCAGCCCTCAGTTCTCCGTCCTGCTCTTCCTGAACGATGCGCCGGCCCGTTTCCCAGGCGAACCGGACCTGCGCGTCCCGGGCCTTCAGGTAAAGCACGGAAATATCCTCAACAAGTTTCTGAAATCTGTTTTTAGCTGGAAGGTTTGCGGCCATGGGTTAATCGTGCTCGATGATGTTTCAACTGTGTTTCAACTGTGTTTCAACTGTATTTCAATCGTATTTCGTAATTAGCGCTTAAATGTGTACGTCACGTTTATTTTATTCCCGAAAGAAATACAATGCCGCAGTTAGCCCAACACCAATCAGATATAGCACGAGGGTTCCGCGGATAAAGTACGGATACGCCATTAAAGCAAGCCCGATAATCAGCGGACGAAATTCTGAATTCTTTTTCCCATAAACAAAAGCAATAAAGCCGATACTGCCGAACAATAAGCCGCCGAATAATCCCCAGGGCGAAAATCCACCGATCAGACCACTGCCGGAACCCTCACTTCCGGTATAAATAGTAGCCATCTCTTTGATCAAATCCTGTTGTTCCTGGCTGTACGCAGCCACGCTTAGAATCAGCAGCAGCATCATCACTAACACAACTTTTTTCGCCATTGCCCACTCCCTGATTTATGGTTGCGCCCTGACATCTTCCGATATCGCTCTTGAAATCCCCAGGCACATATACCTTCCTCCGCTTGAAGATTTCTTCCAAAACTTCTTCGCATGCGTCGGGTTTGTCTGCTCGATCAACTTTATAGCAGACAAAAAAACAGCCGGGCAGAGAATTCTGCCCGGCGAATATCTTTCCATCAAATTATTCAATAGATCGATCAAAATTATCAGCTTTCGACTGAAGATGAATCTGGAATGGTTCAAATATAGCAAATTTTTTAAGTTCTATCAACAAAAATGATTAAATACTGCGGGTTAAAATCCCCCGACACATACCTGAGCCCAAGCCTGTGCATCCAGAATTCGGGTTACGGTATCTGTCTCCCGCCTTTTCTGACGCCTTTGAAATTCTCTTTGCAGATGGTTGACTAGGGATGAGACAGTCTATGCCCTACATACAAAAGCCCTTCAGCTTTTGGGCCGAAGGGCTCTCTCGTCTACAATGGCTTCCCCTAGGGGACAATCAGGGACAGGCCTTCTTGCCTGCGTTCAAATCCAAACACGATCTTCGCCTGCTGCGCCTCGCCATCGATCTCCATCACAGGATACGCCAAAAAATTGATGGGGCCTGACGCCGGGCCCGGATCAAAAACCAGATCGCGCCCGCGTGTGAATTCAAAACGATTGGCCGGATGATGGCCGAAGTAGTACATGCTGAGCGCCGTAAATTTATTGGCTTCGCTGATATCCACAGGCCACCATTTTCCATCGGCAAAAAACTCTGCCCAGCAATGATATCCTTCGATCGCGCCTTCATTCCGTTCCGACGGGATCGAGAACCCGATGGCAAAACGCGCCGGAATGCCGACCGACCTGGCCATCGCGATAAAATACGAATGAAAATCCGTGCAGTTTCCCGACAGAAAAGACCGCGCGTGCGACACATCGCCCCGCCCCCATCCCACACCGCAGCGTTTGTAATCCATCACATCGATCACATGATCATACAGCGCCCTGGCGCGCATCAGATCCCCCTCTTTGCCCATAACAATTTGATCCGCGTCGGCCTGAATGCCCTCCGCGTTGGGGACTTTGAGGTCCGGCGCAAGATAACGCTCAGCCTCCTCAGGATCCCCGGCATAAGCGCTTTTTTCAAGCCGCGCAACATCATAGTGGATCACAATGGTCTTTCCGCTGTCCTGAGGACGAGCGGTGAAAAACAAGGCCGTGTTCCCATAAACCCCGTCTGTCAATGTCTGATAACCTTCCGGCGCCTCGATGGAAACGACCCTGACACGCTGAAAATCATTGGATTGCGCTAAAGGGATCCATATTTTTGCCTCTTTTTTGATCGCAGGCAAAACCGTCTCGTACCGGAACAAAAACTTGTCCTCTCCCTCAAGAATCCCCAACAGTTCATTCGAAGCCTCATCAGCAGGAACCCTTCCCCAGCTTTTGTCTTCCGCCTGTGCCCAGACATATAAAGGTCGGCCATTGATCTTGTGGACGGTCGCTTCGGTGACTTTCATATCCCCCCGCGGGCCTTCCATAAAAAAATCAATATCATAAAATTCCCCATCCGCGCCCACCATGTCAACACACGCAAAGTGACGCGTCGGCCCGAGCGTCGCCAGGTATTCGGTATGAACCCGAACGAGGTCGAGCTGCAATTCTTCACCTTCAAATGGAATGCGGAAATACCCATCGCCAAGGGCCACCTGCCGGGCAATATGCTTTTCAATGCCTTCCTGGATATCGCCCGTGACAATATCGGGCACCTCTTCAATAATATCCTCTCGACCGGATCCCGCAGCAACGTCCCGAACCGACGCCGTAGCGCAGCCTGAAGAAAACAGAGCCAGAAATAAAACACCAAAACACAGCAGAACCATCTTCCTGAAACCTGACTTCATGACGTTTGTGACACTCACGTACTCCTCCTTTAAATATAAAATTTCAGCAGGATATTCTCCACATGGATCATCAATGCGCAGGATGATCTTTTGGCTTATCGGATGATTTTAGATGCTCCTGAGACTTGGATGCTTTTGGATGTTCTGACTGATCTTTTTTTGGATGTTCTGATTGAGTTTCTTTTGGATGTTCGGATTGAGCTGCTTTTTCTTCTTTAGCGGCCTTGACCGCTTCATGAACTTTGGCAGAAAGATCTTTGCCTGTTAATCCGTCAGCCTTGGCCTGCTTTACAGCCTGTGAAACAACGTTTTTGGCTTCATCCATCGTGGCGCCGTTTTTCACCAGGTCATCGATCGAGGAACCAATGTCCGCAACATCCTCTGCCGCGATCACTCCGGAATTTTTTAATTCGACCGCCGCATCGTTTCCAGTGATCGAGGCGTCCTCTGCAAAGGACCATGCCGCGCACCCCAGAACCAGGACAACAACAAGAAATAGTTTTCGCACGTTTCCCCTCCTGTTTAACTGTTTCCACACTAGAATTTAGTCGTTCCTGTGCAGATTTCTTACATTTAAGATAAACAATTGAAAGTCCTGACCCATTAAAAGAAAAAGGGCCAGCTTTCGCTGGCCTTTTTTCCTTTATGAACTCCGGACCGGGGACGAATTTTACAACGGGTTAGAAGCTAGACAAGTTGAATCTTTAATCTCCTACCCAAAGCATTCGCCGCTTTCTCTAAAGTCAAAAGCGTAACAGAGCAATTTTCCGGATCAAGCAGTCGATCCAATTGCATACGGCTTTTCATATGCATGCGTTCAGTCAGTTCCTTTTTTGTTATCTTCTTCTTTCTCATCGTCTCTTCAATCTGAAAAGCAATGACCCTCTTTGCTGCTGCTGCCTGAGATTCCTCTAAAATTCCCTCAGTCTTTAAAAAATCATCAAAACTGCTTCCGATATGTTTATTGTTCTTTTTAGTCATCACCCGCCTCCTTTTACTTCTTTCATACGGCTTCGAGCCATATCCAAATCTTGTTTTGGTGTTTTTTGTGTTTTCTTGATAAAACCATGCAATAAAACAATATTCTCATCTGTCATTGTAAATAGGACTCTTGAAATTTTGCTCTCCAGCTTCGACCTTACCTCCCAAAGACCTGATTCTAGTTTCTCGACCAAAGGCATTCCTAACGGCCATCCAAATTGAACTGTTAAAATATCTTCTCCAATAGTTTTCTTTTCTTTCTTCGATAATGAAACCAGCCATTCTCTGACAGGTTCATGACCTGATCCCGTTCTATAAAACACAACTGGTAAAGGTCTCTCTGGTTTCATCTATTTCAAGTGTACCACAATTGGTACTCATGTCAAATAAAAACAAGACATCAGGCTGAACATGTTTTAAAAAAACACCTGGCACCTTTTTTTCTGCCTTTCAGGTTTTCCCTCTACGCTCTACCCTTTACGCCGGTTTTCCGTGTGTCATGCCCTGCGCAAATCGAAGATTTGCGCAAGGATTAGTCCCCCGGTAGGGATGTTTTGTGTCATACAATGAGAGCCCTATTTAACCCATGATTCGGGGCACTCATCGTGAGTCGGAAGGCCTCCGCTGGGGCAGCCCCAGGGCGCCCGGGAGGCCCAGTAGATATGATCGGTCGATCTTACCAGCGGATCCGAATCCAGCGAACCTGCCGGAATGATGATGACCTTCGCATTGCGGGTGAGGCGGGGAACCGGGCATCCGCAGCGGCTGCAGAACCATTTGGCGAAACGCTTGGCCCCCGGAAGATCAAAGCGCGTGATCACCTCTTCCCCGGACAGCCATCTGAATTGCCCGGGATCAACAGTCAAATTGGTGGCATGGCCCGTGCCGGTCCCTTTGCGGCAACGCGAGCAGTGGCAATGAATCATCCGCTGAAACGGCGGACCCACCTCAAACGTCACTGCCCCGCACAAGCAGCTGCCGTGAATATTCGATCCATTCATACGCCCTCTAATCCGGGATCTCCGGTTCAACAAGTTTGGACAAAAGGACAAGTGAATCCTGCCAGCCGAGGTAACACGCCTCCGGCGGAATAACCCCGGGCACGCCTTCCTGCACAATGGCCACATCGGTGCCCAGAGAAACGCCCTTCAAAACGACTGTGGTCTTCATCTCGCCTGGCAGGCTGGCATCCTCAAATTTGTCCGTTTAACAGATCCGTGTCAATCAGCGTTTAAAAATGTACCAAAAATCAGCACGAAAAGTGTACCACCGCCTAAGAGCTATCCACAGCCTGCTAGGCCGGGGATGATTGAATTTGAGCCTCCTTTCGCTGTTTATGTTCTTTGAGACGGTAGCTG
>JBBRHV010000057.1:0-14409 GCA_038222225.1 Candidatus Omnitrophota bacterium | reverse complement strand
TATCTTCTGGGCCGGCCGCATAAGGGTGCGTCTCAATAAGTATTTGTATATATATTTTTTTATTTTAAAATGAAAAAGTCTTAATCAGCCAATTGAGGAGATGGGGATGTCTCAGGACAATCAGTTTATTGAATTTTTAGAGGACGGTGTCACGTTCAAGTCAAAACAGGCGGCCCATATGAAGCGCATTTATGCGCCGTTATCTGCGCCTGAATCCTCTGGAGTCAAGTCTTCCATTACGCCGTTTTTGAGCGGCGATATCAAATTGGATAAATTTCATTATTTGACCAAACCGGTTTCGCGGGAAGACCTACGTTATCCGGTGCGTAATTTTTTTGTGCGTACGGAGGATGGCGAGGTATTTTCTTTGACAGACCGTGAAGGGGATGAACTTTGCGAGGTGCGTGTCGGACAGCTTTGGCATACGCTGATCAACCGCAGTGAACGTTTGGGGATTGAGCTGGAGGCCACAAATTTTATTCCGGTGAGCGGCGGGGATGTGGAGATCATGCAGGTGACGGTGAGAAACTGTTCCGAGCGTGCCGTGAGTTTGACCGCGACAGGCTGTATTCCGGTTTTCGGCCGTTCATTGGTGAATAAACATGATCATGAGCATGTCACCTCCTTGCTGCACCGTATTGAACAGTGCCCGGAAGGGATGCTGATTTCACCGACCATGGCTTTTAATGAAGAAGGGCATCGTGAGATCCGGACAACATATTTTGTCCTTGGTTCCTACAGTGACGGTACTTTGCCCTGTGGGAGTTTTCCGGGTGTGGATGAATTTTTAGGAGAAAGCGGGACCTTTGATTGGCCGCAAGCGGTTGTTGACGGGTTGGCGCCGAAAGCATATTGTTCCTCGGATTTGAGTGGTCAAGAAGCGGCGGGGGCGATTGCTTTTGGGCAGGCCGACATTGCGGTCGGTGAGCAGCGGACATATATTGTGATGATCGGCGTGGTAGAGGATAAGGAGCAGGTCCAAGAGATCTACAGAAAATTTAATACTCAGGAAAAGGTTGTCGGCGCCTTGGAGGAGAATAAAAGATTTTGGGAAGAAAAATCCAGGGTGATCCATTTCAAAACAGCGGATCAGCAGTTTGATTCCTGGATGCGGTGGGTCAGCTTGCAGCCGGTTCTGCGGCGGATTTTCGGGTGTTCGTTTTTGCCGGATCATGATTACGGCAAAGGCGGTAAGGGGTGGCGCGATCTGTGGCAGGATCTGTTATCGCTGATTTTGATCGAGCCGGATGCGGTGCGGACGACTTTGATCAATAATTTTGCAGGTGTGCGCATCGATGGAAGTAATGCCACCATTATCGGTAACGGGCCCGGAGAGTTTGTGGCTGACCGTAATGCGATTACACGGGTCTGGATGGATCATGGCGCCTGGCCGTGGCTGACAACAAGCCTGTATATGGATCAGACCGGCGATGAAGACATTGTCTGGCAGATGCAGCCGTATTTCCGTGATGCGCAGCTTTCCCGTACGCGGCGGAAGGATAAAGATTGGTCGGCGGATAAGGGAAATAAACTTTTGGATAAGAATGGTTGGGCCTATCAGGGCAGTCTGTTAGAACACCTGCTGGTTCAGACATTGGTGCAGTTTTTTAATGTCGGAGAACACAATCTCATCCGGTTGGAAAGCGCGGATTGGAACGACGGATTGGATATGGCCTTTGAGCGGGGTGAAAGTGTGGCGTTCAGTTCGTTTTATGCCGGCAATCTGATTTCGATCGCGGATTTTCTGGATCATCTTCAGGCAAATGGGCTCAAGCATATCCGGCTGTTCAAAGAATGTTTGATCCTTCTGGATACCGTCAGCGGTGCGGGATGTGATTATGATAATGTTTACGAGAAACGCAGTTTGTTGTTTGAACGGTATTTCCCGGCGGTGGAGCCGGTGGTGAGCGGTGAAACCGCGGATGTGGATCTCAAAAAAGCGTGCGCGGATCTCCGGCGTAAAGGCCAATGGCTCATGGAACACATCCGTAAGCAGGAAAAAATTTCGCTCACCGTCAATGGGCAGACATATCATTGGTTGAATGGCTATTATGATAACCAGGGAAAGCGTGTCGAGGGGGAAGGGCCAGAAGGCGTACGGATGACTCTGACCGGCCAGGTCTTTGCGATCATGCAGGGAGTCGCCGCTGATGAAGCGGTGAAGAAGATCATTGAAAGTGTCGATCATTTCTTAAAGGATCCGGCCGGCGGCGGACATCGTTTGAATACGGATTTTCATGTGCGCAATGCCCTTGATCTGGGGAGGGCCTTCAGTTTTGCCTACGGCACAAAGGAAAATGGGGCGGTCTTCAGCCATATGGCGGTGATGTACGCCTATGCGCTTTATCAGAGGGGATTTGTCCAGGAAGGTTATGACGCGCTGCAGGCGTTGTACCGGATGTCCATGAAGGGTGATGTCAGTAAGATCTATCCGAATATTCCTGAATATTTCGACGGGCAAGGGCGCGGGATGTACGCTTATCTGACGGGATCTGCCAGTTGGTATGTCTTGACAGTTCTGACGCAATGCTTCGGGGTTAAGGGGGACGGCGGCAATCTAAAATTAGAACCCAAATTGCTTAAGGGACAATTTTCTGTGGATGATTTAGCCGAGGCAGAGAGTTTCTTTGCCGGGCGAAAAGTGAAAGTAGTGTATCAGAACCGCGGGAAAAATAATTTTGGCGATTATCGGATTAAAGAGATCGTGGTCAACGGTCAGTCTGCGGCGGGAGTCCGGATCGCAGCAGCGTCTGCGATGATTCCCCGTTCCGTTTTTGAAAAGACGCCGGACGATCAGCGCGTTGAAATACGGGTTGTTTTGGAGCATCAATCGGTGGTCGTTGCGTTTTTTAAGCGTGTGACGGATTTCCTCCACAAAAAACCATAAGTTTGCGTTTTTGCATTGTGTTTCACGGTTCATAAAATTACGACAAGTCAGGCTTGAAGGAGTTTGCGATGAGAAAGAAAACCAGTTCGGTTCACACCGGCATTTATAAAGATACCAGTTATAATTCCGTGACAACGCCGATTTATTCGTCATCCAATTTTTATTTCGATGCGTTGGGGAAAACCCGCGGCTATGATTATACCCGCAGCGCCAATCCGACGCGAAGTGCCTTGGAAGAAAATCTTGCGGCGTGGGAAGGCGGGGTGGCGGCCTCAGCGACGGCGACCGGCATGGCCGCGATCACGGCGGTGATGTTCTTTTTAAAGCCCGGGGATCATATTGTGACCGGAGATGATATTTACGGCGGCACCTACCGGCTGTTCAATCAGGTGCTGCGTGATATGGGGATGGAATTTTCGTTTGTTCCCATGAGTGATTTAGAGGCGGTCAAAAAAGCGATCCGGCCCCAGACCCGGATGATCTGGATCGAAACGCCGTCGAATCCGTTATTGAATATCACGGATATTGAAGGTATTACGCGGCTGGCGAAGAGGAAAAATATTTTGACCGTCGCTGATAATACGTTTCTGTCGCCTTACCTGCAGAATCCTTTGGAACTCGGTGTGGATATCGTTGTGCATTCAACGACCAAGTATTTAAACGGTCACAGTGATGTGGTCGGAGGAGCCGTCATTTACGGCCGGCAGGAATTGGCGGATCAGGGAAAGGCGATCGTCAATGCGTTAGGTTTAAGCCAGTCACCGTTTGACTCCTGGCTTGTTTTGCGCGGTGTCAAGACTTTGGCCCAGCGCATGGATGCGCATGAGAAAAACGCGCAAGAGATCGCCAAATTCCTGGATCAGCATGCCGCCGTGAAGAAGGTGTATTATCCGGGATTGCCGCAGCATCCGGGGCAGGAGATCATTAAAAAACAGATGAAGGGTTTTGGCGGAATGCTTGCGTTTGAGCTGGACCGCGCCCAGGTGGATCTGGATCAGTTTTTCACCAAACTAAAATATTTTCTGTTGGCTGAATCGTTGGGTGGTGTGGAGTCTCTGATCGAGCATCCCTGGAGCATGAGCCATGCCTCCATGGGGGAAGCCGGTTTAAAGGCCTCCGGGATCACGCCGGAAACGATCCGGGTCTCGGTGGGCTTGGAAGACGTGGAAGATCTGATCGAAGATTTGACACAGGCGTTGAGCTGATCAGAACATGCACAGTGGAGGCTGAATCTGGATGCTCAATAGTGAAAAGGATAAAAGGACGGTAGATGTTTTATCAGTATTTCTGCGAAGAAAACGGGAAAACGGTGGAAGTTGAACACCGTGTAGCAGAGAGATTAAAGACGTGGGGAGAGGTGTGCCAGCGGGGAGGAATCGCTCCTGGCCGGACACCGTTGGATATTCCGGTCATCCGCATGATCAGTAACGCTGCTCCGGTGGTCTGGCGTCTCAAAGACATGGATAAAGATAGGCCTTCCAAAAAATTAGAGTTTTGATGCTCTGGTACTGGGTTCGCGGAAAGAGTTTCTTGAAAATGAGTTCCATATTCTGCAAATGTCTTTTATACTAAAAAAAGAATGATGAAGCGAATATTCATAATTTTAGGTGTCTGTTTTTTTGCGGCTGGCTGTGCGTCAGCCCGCAAACCGTCTTCTTTAGCGGTTGGAGGAGGGAATCTTTTAAACACGAGCCAGGATGAAGATGTTTATGATGCGGCGAGTGCGTTGGGGTCTGTGGCCGGCGCATGGACAGGCGGCCAGATGACAGAAGAAGAATTGCAGGCAGCCGCTAAGCGCCTTCAGAATGATGACGAGGCCAAATCTGCTCTGGAAGCGATTTCAACATCGTTTGACAAGGAACAGGTTCGCGTGAAATATTCTCCGGCCACCGGAAAGCGGTACAGCGCGGACCTGGAATATGATCCGGAAACAGGCGTTAAACTTTTACCCGTGGAGTAATGTCATGCAGAGATCTCGTAAGGGCGGTTTTCTCGATACAGGTTTAGTGACAAAGCTGATGATTGTTGTCGTTGCTTTGTTCGCGGTTCGTGTTTTGATCGCTCATTTTTGTAATCCGACCGTCTACAGCGGGCCTTATTATAAAATAAAAATCCCTACCGGTTGGGAAATGAAAGAAAAGGGTGATGATGAGGTGATGTTTTTAAGCCCGGAGAAGGATGAGTATACCGGAGCACCTCAGGCTATTTTTTCAATTTATGGGTATAAATCTAAAGGCGCGCTTTTTGAAGAGGATTTTTTTCCTGAGGTCTTGGAAGAATTGGCGAATACTCCCGGCAAACTGATCGACAGCGGCGATATCGGCATCGCTGATGATGTTATTGCGAAATATACATTGTTTGAAACAAAAGATCCGAAATATGTGCTTCTGACGATTTATATCATTGATGATTTCAATCGCTTAACAAAACTTCAATACCTGTCAAAACCCGAATACCACAGCGTTTACCTTCAGAATTTTTATGATTTTAAGGCCGGTCTGAAGATCAAGGGGTTCTTTTAATCCCGGGCCATTTTATCGCAGCACTTCATCAGGTACTGTTTATTTAAAACATTCACAAAATGTTCACGTTTCCTTAAATTATTCTTAACCTCCACAGGGGATACTTAAAAAAATGGAGGTTGAGGATGTCGAATTTTAGGAAGAAAAACAGGATTTTCACAAAAGAGCCTGCTTATAAAACTCCCACAGTTCAGTTTCGTCTAAAAGACATGCTGGGAACGATGTCTAACTCTTCTGTTTTAGGGAGGTCAAGCCCATCAGTTTTTCAAAATGGCCTGAGTCCTAAAACATCCTATTATTTTCGCCGCAGGCGTTTTATTTTTCCATAGCAATAAATTTTTGTTTTGGTCTGGGGTTTCATGTTATGATGAGTCCCGTAAGAGGGGGAGCATGTTGAAAGAACATATCTTAATTGTCGAAGATGACCGGCCGATTTCAAAGTTGATCAAATACAATCTTGAAAAAGAAGGCTATCGCTGTAGTGCGGTCATCACCGGTGAAGAGGCCCTGAAGATTTTGGATCAGGAGACCATTGATCTGATCATTTTGGATATTATGCTTCCTAAGCGGGATGGTTTTGAGATCTGCAAAGATATTAAGCAGAATAAAGAGACCGCGCGGATTCCGATTGTGATGTTAACGGCCCGTGGGGAAGAAATAGACCGTATTGTAGGTTTGGAGCTGGGAGCTGATGATTATATTGTTAAGCCGTTCAGCCCGCGGGAATTAATGCTGCGTATCAAAGCGATCTTTAAGCGCGGCAAGGTCGTGGAGGACGAAAAGGATATCCTTTCGGTTGATAAGATTACGGTGAATATCCCACGGCACAGCGTCAAGATCGATAACAAAGAAGTTGTATTGTCCCCCATGGAATTTAAGTTGCTGGTGACGCTGATGAAACGAAGGGGGCGAGTTCAGACCCGGGATGTTCTTTTGGATGATGTCTGGGGAATCTCAGCAGATGTGACAACCCGCACGGTGGATACGCATGTCAAATTATTGCGTCAGAAATTGGGGGATTGCGGGGATCTTTTGGAAACGGTGAGAGGCGTGGGCTATAAGATCCGTGATGAGGAGGAGTAGGGCTTTGCGTTTACAAATTCATCATAAAATCACCTATGCATTTGTTGTTATTACTGCAGTTCTTTTTTTGATCATTTATTCCTACCTGAATAAGACCTTCACAGAATACGTGTACTCCACTATTGAGACGAATCTTTTTAGGCAGCTCTCTCTTGTCAAAAATTTTACGGAGCTGAAAAGTCAGGAGAAAAAGACTTCAGAATTTTTTTGGGATGATTTTGCGATCTCGCTTTCCAAAGATCTGAATGTGCGCGTGACGATCATTAATAGTGAAGGGGTTGTGTTAGGGGATTCCGAGGTTGATCCGCAAAATTTAAGAGGGCTTGAAAATCATCTGGAACGTCCGGAGATCCAGCAGGCGATCAAAGGAAGGGTCGGGACATCCCAGCGTTTTAGTACGACGATTCAGGAGAACCTGCTGTATATGGCAATGCCGTTTGGCCAAGAGACGGGTAACTTGCGAGGTTTTGTGCGTTTGGCTGTTTCCTTAAAAGAGATTGACCGAGTGATCGCACGCATGAATAGATTCTTGGGAGTTTTGTTTTGTTTTTCTTTTATTTTGGCGATTTTCATATCTTACCTTGCTTCACGATGGATCTCAAAACCATTGATAGGAATTGCTGATACAGCTCGCCGGATTTCATCAGGTCATTTTTCCAGCCGCGTCTATGTTCGGTCCAATGATGAAGTTGGAGACTTGGCGTATTCCTTTAATAATATGGCGGATCAGATTTCGCAGCATATCGATGAGGTGTCTTTGGGCAAGATGCAGCTGGAGGCGGTTTTTTCGAGCATGGTTGAGGGGGTCTTGGTTGTCGACAAATCTGGAAAGATCTTTCTGATGAATCAGGCCGTAAAAGATTTGCTACATATTGAGTTCGATGCGATTGGAAAACGCCCGCTGGAAGCGACCTCCAACGCGGATATTCAGGAGATGATTCAAACGTGCCTTTTGGAACCGGCAACGCAGCATTCCCAGGAGGTGGCGTTGGGCTTGGCGGGGGAAAAGATTATTTATGTTCATGCCTCAGCTGTGATGCGCAACGGGCACGCTGACGGTGCGGTTTTAGTGTTCCATGATGTCACTGAATTGCGGCGTTTGGAAAAGATCCGCAAGGATTTTGTGGCGAATGTTTCCCATGAGCTTCGAACTCCCGTTTCCAGCATCAAAGGATATGCTGAAACGTTGATCGACGGGGCTTTGGATGATAAAGAGCATGCCCAGGATTTTGTCCGCACAATTTATGAAGAGGCGGAGCGCTTGGCCAAGTTGATCGAGGATGTTCTGGAGCTTTCTGCAATCGAGTCCGGAAAGACGAAGGCCGAAATGAAAGCATGCCGGTTGGCCGACATTCTGCGGCAGGTGGTTTCTGGCCTGCATCTTCAGGCCAAAGAATTGGATATTCAGATTTTCATTGATGATGTTGATTCGCAATTGTGCGTTCGCGGCGATGAAGCGAGTCTGTTCAGGATGTTCCTGAATTTGGTAGAAAATGCCGTGAAATATAATAAGCCGCATGGTGAGGTCAGGATTTCGGCAAGGCCGCATGAGGAGGCGTTTGTCGAAATTCAGATCAAAGATACCGGCATCGGCATTCCTTATCCGGATCAGTCGCGTATTTTTGAGCGGTTTTACCGGGTGGATAAAGCGCATTCACGCGCTATGGGCAGTACGGGTTTGGGTCTTTCTATTGTGAAGCACATCGTTCAAATTCACGGTGGGACCGTAATGGTTGAAAGCACAATCGGCCTGGGATCAGTTTTCACGCTCCGTCTTCCTGTGGGATAAAGAGTTTTTCCTCCGTTGTTTAATTTTTCTTAGAAATAAGCTTCCAGGGCCTTCACACAAAATTCACAATTCATTCAATTGGGCTTCATCTTTTTCATATATTCTTATGAGGACCAAGAAAGGAGGTGATGGATGGGAATGGTACAAAGTTCGATTAGGCCGACGAGCTTGCATCGAAATTTTGTATCGCGGTGTCTGAAATCAGAGATCCAGAGTCTTCAGGGGCTTCTGAAAATTTTAGAACAATCAGAATGGCCTGGGGAGAATTATATAGTTAAATTTTTAAGAGTGACGGATGTGAATTTCAAAGATTTGATCCGTTATTTATCAAATTAACAGACAGCGGGAGAAGGAGAATTATGACCATGAAGAAAATTATTTTAGTGGCTATGATCGTAGCACTGTTCGTGTCAGTACCCTTGGCGACCAAGGCGCGGGCTGCCGAGATCGATGTGCTTCTTGAGAAATTGGTGGAGAAGGGAGTGCTGACTCCACTCGAGGCCCAGATTGTCAAAGATGAAACCAAACAGGATGTGGCAGAACAGCTTTCAAAAGGCCAACAGGATACTCTGCCCAGCTGGATCCAGGCGATGAAGCTCAACGGGGATTTTCGTCTGCGTTTTCAGACTGAAAAAAAAGATTCAGATCATGCTGCGGCGAACCGTGGACGCTATCGTCTACGCGTTGGGGCAGAGGCGAATCCGGTGTCAAACGTAAAAGTCGGCTTTGGTTTGGCATCCGGCAACAGCAATGACAGCCGATCGACCAATCAGACAATGGATGACAATTTCGGCAAGGATTCTATTTGGATCGATTATGCCTACGCGGAGTATACTCCGATGCAGGATCTCAGCATGATTGGCGGTAAATTCAATTCTAAGAATTATCTTTGGAGAACGACTGATCTGTTGTGGGATAGTGATATCAATCCTGAAGGGGCATCGTTGAGTTATAGTCATTCGATAGCTGCTGACACAACAGCATTTTTCAATACCGGTAGCTGGATTATTGATGAAATCACGAGCCGGAATTCCAGCGCAACAGATCCATTCTTGTTTTATGCTCAGGCTGGCGTGGGTGTGGAAAAAGAGAAGTTTGATGCAAAACTGGCCGGTGTGTATTATGGGTTCAGCGGTATTCAGGGTATGCAGTTGGACCATGCCAAGAATGGCAATACCGTTAATGGGTCGAACAAATTAATTTATGATTACGATTCTCTCGGTGGATCTGCCGAAGTCGGGGTGAATAAGCTTTTTGGCGGACTTCCGATGGGCATGGATGAACGCATTGCTTTATTCGGTGACTATAATAAGAACATTTCCAGTGGAGTCACGAAAGATGCCGGCTGGGCTGCGGGGGTAAAATTCGGGAGTGCAAAAGTTAAAGAAAAGGGAAGTTGGCAGATGAAATACATGTATGCTGACTTGGACAAAGACGCTTTCCCGGACTCATATCCTGATTCGGACCGTTACAGTGGAAAGACCAACATCAAAGGGCATGAATTAGCCTTGGATTATGGGTTGATGAAGAATGTGACATTTGGTTTAGATTATTATCGTTCTAATGTAAAAAAAGGAACAAAAGATGTTGAAAATTTGTTCCAGGCTGATGTTGTGGTTAAATTTTAAGGATTCTTAATCAGTGGAGGAGAATGAAATGAAAAAACTCAGTATATTATTTTTTTTAGCCCTGGCGATTCTGTTTTCTTCTGGCATCGCAAGCGCCGAGATGCTTCAGATCAAAGGTTCTGATACCCTGATCAATCTGGTTCAGCGTCTTGCTGAAGTGTATATGCAGAAAAATCCGGGTAAGGAAATCGCGATCACCGGCGGCGGTTCAGGGACCGGGATCGCGGCGCTGATCAATAAGAAATGCGATATCGCCAATGCTTCTCGCGGCATGCAGCAGAAAGAGGTGGCTTCAGCTAACGCTGTTGGGGTTAATCCAACGCGTATTGCAGTTGCTATGGATGGTTTGAGCGTGATCGTCAATGGCAATAATAAAGTTGCGCAATTGACCGTTGATCAGTTGGGTAAGATTTTTCGAGGTGAAGTTAGAAATTGGTCTGAATTAGGTGGGGCCAATATGCCGATCACTCTTTATGGACGCCAATCTAATTCAGGAACGTATGTTTTTTTTATGGAAGAGGTCTTAAAGGGGGATTATTCTTCAAAAATGAAACAGATGAACGGAAACGCCCAGATCGTAGAGGCGATTAAAGCTGATCCGTCAGGGATCAGTTATGTTGGCGTCGGCTATGTGAAAAAGGCGGATGGAGTAGCTGTTGTAATGGTGGCCCGCAATGCGAATTCAGTTTATGCTAGCCCGTTAAATGCCGCCGATGTGGATAATGGAGTTTATCCGATCGCGCGTCCGTTGAATCAGTATGTTGACGGAACGCCGACCGGGGATGTGAAGGACTTCTTAACTTTTGAATTGAGCCCTGAAGGCCAGGCAATCGTTGAGGAGGAGGGTTTTTTCCCGCTGCCTAAAGAGTATCAGGATTTCAATAAGAAGGCTGGATTGTAATTGTTCTGATCGTATCGTTTTTAGCTGGGTTTTCCGCTGCCGGAGAATATTCTCGCGGCGGAAAATCCGTATAAGAGAGTATCTCAGTATGAACAAACGAAAATTTCAAGATAAACTGATCGAATATATTTTCATGCTCAACGGCGTGATCGTTGTTGCTGCATTGATCGCCATTTTTCTGTTATTGTTGAAGAACGCGTTGCCGGCGTTCAAAGAGATCAGAGTCGTTGAATTTTTGTTCAGCGCCCGCTGGAACCCCACATCGTATTATGAGGAAACCTACGGAATCCTGGCGATGGTCGTCAGTACCTTCATGGTCACGATCGGGGCGCTTGTAATCGCGATTCCGTTAGGGATCGGGACAGCTGCTTATCTCTCCGATGTGGCAAGCCCGAGGGTACGCGAGATCGCAAAGCCGGTTGTTGAGATCCTGGCCGGGATCCCATCGGTTGTTATCGGATTTTTAGGAATTGTGTTGGTCGGGCCGGCTATCGCGAAACTCACCGGACAATATAATGGGTTGAATGCAATCAACGGTTCGGTACTGCTTGCGATCATGGCGTTGCCGACGATTGTCAGTTTATCAGAAGACGCTTTGAGCAGTGTTCCCAAGGTGTTTGGAGAGGCTTCGCTGGCGTTAGGGGCAAATCCATGGCAGACGTTGCTGCGCGTGAAAATTCCGGCAGCGTCATCCGGGATCTTGGCCGCCTGTATGCTGGGGATGGGACGGGCGATCGGAGAAACGATGACGGTTTTAATGGCCACCGG
Source organism: Candidatus Omnitrophota bacterium (assembly GCA_038222225.1). Taxonomy (GTDB): domain Bacteria; phylum Omnitrophota; class Gorgyraeia; order Zapsychrales; family JANLHA01; genus JAKLFA01. Next base: position 2,831 of record JBBRHV010000057.1, on the reverse strand, counting down.
TAACGCTCCGGCCATGCCGGCGGCATTGACCGATTCCATTCGCACTATGACGGCAACTGTTGCCATTGAGCTGGGAGAAGTCGCCTATGACACGACTCATTACTATGCGCTTTTTGCGATTGGGCTGGTATTGTTTGTCATAACGTTTGTTATTAATATGATCTCGGATATTGTTTTGCAGAATTACAAAAAGAAAACATCTTACTAAACAGCAGGACATGGACAAAAGAAAATTTCAGCAAAAATTAGGATTTATGGTCTTGCGGGCCTGCATGCTGGTGATCGTGCTGATCTTGATCGTGATCTTTACGGATATTGTCACGAAAGGTATCGGGAAGATCAGTTGGTCGTTCTTAACTCAAGCTCCGCGTAACGGCATGACCGAAGGTGGAATTTTTCCGGCGATCGTAGGGACTTTCTATGTCACGATGATTACGGCGTTGTTTGCGATCCCGTTAGGAATGGGATGTGCGATTTATCTCAATGAATACGCTCCTGATGGAAAACGCACGCGCATCATCCGTATGGCCATCCGCAATCTTTCAGGCGTTCCTTCCATTGTCTACGGATTGTTTGGTGTTGCCCTGTTTGTCAATATGATGAAATTTGGAACGGGAATTTTGTCGGCTGGATGTACCTTAGGATTAATGACATTGCCATGGACGGTGACTGCCTCTGAAGAGGCTTTGAAGGCAGTGCCGCGTTCTTATCGGGAAGGGGCGCTGGCTTTGGGTGCCAGCAAATGGCAGTCTATTCGCACGAATGTCTTGCCGTATGCGGTGCCGGGCATGCTAACCGGAACGATCTTAGGGGTATCGCGGGCAGCAGGAGAAACAGCGCCGATTCTTTTTACCGGGGCCGCATTCTTTCTGCCGGGATTGCCTAAAACGATCACAGATCAGTTTATGGCGCTTCCTTATCACCTGTATATTATGGCAACACAGCATCATGATATTGTGGGCGTTAGGCCGATTGCTTACGGCACAGCTCTCGTTCTGATCACGTTAGTATTCTTAATGAATTTGACCGGGATTATTATTCGCTACCGTTTACGCCAATTAAAAAAGGATTAGTTTCATGCATCGAGTTCGTGTTCATGTTGAGAATTTTGATTTTTATTACGGCAAGAATCAGGTCATCAAAAAAGTGTCTTTTGATATTTATTCGCAGGAGGTCACCAGCATTATCGGACCGTCAGGATGCGGGAAATCGACATTTCTAAGATGCCTGAACCGGATGAATGATCTGATTCCCGGGACACACTGCGGCGGTTTGATCGAGATTGATGGGCAGGACATCAACCAGCCGTCGGTAGATGTGGTTGAGCTTCGGAAGAAAGTCGGCATGGTTTTTCAGAAACCCAATCCTTTTCCCAAATCGATTTTCGATAATATTGCCTACGGTTTAAGGATCAACGGGATCAAAAATAAGGAGTATATTGCTCAAAAGGTTGAGGAGAGCTTAAAGGATGCCGCGCTTTGGAGTGAGGTGAAAGACCGTCTTCAAGATAATGCGCTGGCAATTTCCGGCGGTCAGCAGCAGCGTTTGTGTGTCGCTCGGGCTTTGGCCATTCAGCCGGAGATTATTTTAATGGATGAGCCGGCGTCGGCCCTGGATCCGATCGCCACCGCCAAATTGGAAGAACTGATTATACGTTTGAAAGAGAGATATACGATTATTATTGTGACGCACAATATGCAGCAGGCGGCGCGTATTTCAGATAAAACAGCTTTTTTTATGCAGGGAGAATTGATTGAGCTTGGCTCGACAAAAGCATTGTTTACGCATCCCCAGAAGAAAACAACTGAGGAATATATCACGGGACGGTTTGGATAGTATTTTAAAGCAAGGAAGATGGAGGAGGGAAGCCCATTTTCGATGTTTTTAAGAAAGGAAAGTTTATGGAACGGCATTTTCATGAAGAGTTGGAACGGTTTAACACCTATCTGCTTAAGATGGCGTCTTTAACGACGCAATCTCTGGACAGGGCTTTTCAGGCCTTGAGAGACCAAAATGCGGATCTTGCCAAAGAAGTCATTCTTGCCGACGAGGATATTGATGAGCTGGAGATCAAGATTGATGAGATGGCCGTGGATCTTTTGGCGCTCAATCAGCCGATGGCAATTGATCTCAGGGCGATTACCACGGGCATGCATGTCAATTCCGCGATTGAACGTATCGCAGATCTTGTTGTCAATATCGCGCAGCGTGCCATTGAGCTTTCGAAAGAACCGTTGCTTATGCCTCTGACCGATATTGAAAAGATGGTTGTCATTGCCAGGACCATGATCAAGGATGTGAGTCAGGCGTTTATTAAGCGGGATAAGGAATTGGCAAAGCAGGTGATCCTTGCGGATAAAGAATCCAATGCCCTGAGAGATTCAGTTTTTACAGAGCTGATTCATCATTATATTGTGAAAGACGGGTCAGTCGCTCCGCGGGCGGTTCTTTTGATCCTGGCGGCGCGGGATTTGGAGAGAATCTGTGATAATGCTTCAGCGATTGCCGAGGATGTGATCTATATGGTTGAGGCTAAAGTTGTGCGTCACCATCGTGAGCGGCTGGAAAACGGCGACTAGAACTTGGTTTAAAATTGAGCAGGAAGAACAGAACAGGCAGCGGATTTCGCTGCCTTTTTTGTTGGAGAGTTTTTATTGACAAAATTAGGCATCCCTAATAATATAAGACGATTAGATTCTGGAAAAAGTTTTATGAAGAAGGAGCTTAAAGAGAGATAGCCGGTATGAAGAATTTGGGCATAAGCGAGGCTCACGGGAGAGCGATAAACGCGCGTTGTTGAATCAATTATACGGTTTGCGTTGTTTGTTCTT
>JBBRHV010000056.1:0-14763 GCA_038222225.1 Candidatus Omnitrophota bacterium | reverse complement strand
GGATTGCTCCTGTTGAAATTGAAAATGTTGCCGTTCCAGATGTTCCGACACGAACCGGTGTCGCCGTGAACGTATACGTTCCCGGACCCCATGTTGCTGTATACGTAAAACCAGCAACTGTTTTACCTTCATACCCTCTGTTGATGTATCGCGGTGTAGCCCCGGTTAAAGCAGCTTCTGATGCTGGATACGTCCCATCGTTGGCCGTGGCAAACGTTTCTGCTGCCGTGGACAAAGTTCTCAACGTCGTCTTTGCCAACGCATCGTTTGCTGAGATCTTAGCTCTCAAAAGGTTGGGGATCGCAATGATCGCCAACAGAGCAATGATCGCAACAACGATCATAATCTCAACCAATGTAAACCCTTTTCGATTCATTCTCATCTTCTTCTCCTTGTACTCCATTGAAATCGAGCTGTTTTTTGCGCATGAGAAGAGTAGAAAACAATACGGTTCTAGAAGAATCTCAAAGCACTCAAAACGACCCTAGTTCAATGGGCGGTTGATGTTAACTACATTTATAGTAACACACTCATAAAGAGTGTCAATTTAAATGACGCCCAAAAAACCCCAATAAAAAATCCCGCTCCACAAACGCAGAACGGGACAGTCATTTTGATGATTTCTCATATTAATGGCAACTGGCTACCCTTTTTTCCATCCTCTTCCGTCAATTCAAAAGGGCCCTATAGCTTTGTGTCCCATCCTTACGAATGGTTTACCTTTGTTCATTAACAAACAATTTATCCAAAGAGCAGAGAATCTCACTTGAAGTATAAACTACCCCTTACACGATTGTCAAGGGCACGGCACAATCCAATGAATTCACTGAAGAGACATGATTTTTTTCTTAAGGCTGGCATTCTCCCCTTTTAAAACGGAAAGATAGCCTTGCAGCTGCGCGAACTCGGAACTCTGCGTATCGGCTTGAATTTGCCCAGCTTGATATTTTTTTTCGATCACACCTAAAGACCCCTCAAGCGCCTTCTTTTGCAATTTCAAAACTTTAATATCCTCTTTCGTCTCTCTCGAAACCACATCCACTCGGCTAGAAAACTCCTGTTTCTTCTCATCCAAGCCCTTCTGAAACTTTTGTGCTTCTTCAAAACTGGCGCTTAACGCAGCCAAACGCTCTTTCAGCGCGCCCTGCCGCTCACGGGAACTCTTTAACGCGGCTTCCTTCTCCTTAAAACTTGTTTCCATCCCTTTTATGCCTTCATCACCCTTGAGCACGTTCTGCTTCTTTTGAAGCAGCAGCCCCTTCAATTCTTCCCGTTTCTTGCCGAACTCCACTTTCCGCAGCTGCTCGGTTTTAATCTTTGCCGCGCTTACTTCATTTTCAGACACGAAAACTTCTTTCTTCAATCGGTCATAATCCCGCTTCAACGACTCCTCAGTTTTTTTCTGAGCAGCAATATCATTCTCAATCTTCGCATGTTCCAGTCTGATCAACCGCTCACGTTCCAGAAGCTGACCAGATTCGTCACTTAACAACGCCTGTGCATGTTCTTCGACGGCTGCCTTGTTTTTTAAAGCAATCAGGCTCTCCAGCTCCCTCTTTTTAAGAAACAACAGCTCATTCTGCTCCTGCAAAAGACCGCTCTGATCCTTTAAAGTTTTTTGCTGAACTTCAAATCCCTGGCCGATCTTTCCCTTCGCATCCTTCATCTGACCAATCACCAAGCTCAGCTCTTTAGAATAATCACGGAGCTCTGCGAGCCCCCTTTCAAAATCTTTGATCGAATCCTTGGACTGCTCCTGAATCTTACGCCGGAACTTCTCCAGCAAATCATATTTATCATTAGCGTCCCTCAATTTCAACCGCAACGATGAAACTTCCTCTTTACGGGATTCCTGAAACAGCAGCTCCCGTTCTTTCAAACTCAACTCTTTCGCCATATCGAGATCCAGCAAATCCACCTGACTTTCTTTCTCCTGAACGCGGGCCCGGGCTTGCGTGACCATATCAATAAAGTTAAATTTTTCTTGAGTATAATACTGCAACAAACTTCCCTGTTCCTTGGGACGAACCCCCTCCCGGATCGTCATCAAATCCACTTTCAGATCATCCACTTTCCCGGAGAGCAGCTTCCGTTCCGTCTCCATGAACCCCATCTGTTTTGTCAGATTGGCAACTTCCAACTGCAAATATTGTTTTCGCTCCCGGGCATTATTCGCATGTTTGCGTATCGTCTCTATTTCATTGGCCCCTAATTTAATCGATTCACGCAATTTGACCGCCTGCTCCATGGCCGACATCTTCTCGTCACTGAAATCCCGCGACTCCTTATTCAGAAAAAGCATGCGTTTCTGCAAAGAATCATTTTTGGAAGACAGCTGCCGGTTGTTCTCGATGGCCGCATCCATTTTTTCTCTCAGGTCAGCCAGAGTGTACTCCAAAAAGGCATCCGTTGAAATGCTTTCGGCCTGCTGAGCAAACACCGACGGAGCCGCACAAAGCCCGGTGAAAAGAAAGGCTTCAAATGCGGCCAGATAAAAAAACTTTTTATATGGCTTTATCATATCGTCCTATTATTTCCCGATCATTTGTGTCATGTTCAAAATCGGCATGAATAACGCAATCACAATAAACCCGATAACAACGCCCAAAACCCCGATAACGACCGGCTCAATAATGCTGGTCAAACTCGCGACCGCCGCATCAACCTGATCCTCATAAAACTCAGCTAATTTACTCAGCATCTTTTCAAGCTGCCCCGACTTCTCCCCAATGGCGATCATGCGTGTAACCATCGGCGGAAAAACTCCGCTGCGCGTCAGCGGAAGGGCAATGCTTTCCCCCTCACGAACATTGGACTTCACCGTTTCCACCACTTTTTCAATGACCTTATTTCCGCTGGTCTTACCAACAATGTCCAGTGACTCCAAAATAGGAACACCGGTCTGCAATAAAATCGCCAATGTCCGGCTGAACCGGCTGATCGCCACCTTTTTCAGGATCGGACCGAAAATCGGGGCCTTTAAAGCAACCCTATCAACCGCAAGATGGCCCGCTTCAGTACGATACCACCGCGTAAGAGAAAATCCGCCCAGAATCAAGCCCCCCAGAACAAATAAAATATACGACTTTAGAAAATTACTGATACCAATCAGCACCCGTGTCATGGCCGGCAGCTCCTGATCAAATGAACTGTAAATCTCGGCAAAGGCCGGAACCATCTTGACCAGCAGCAATGTCGTAATCACGCTCGCCATAAACACAACGACTGAAGGATAGGTCAATGCCGTAACAACCTTACGGCGCAATTTTGCGCTTTTTTCCAAATATCCAGCAACACGATCCAAGATCGTGCTTAAAACACCGCCGGTCTCGCCAACCTTGATCATATTCACAAACAACGGGTCAAACACTCTCGGATGCTTAGAAAACGCGACCGACAAACTGCTCCCCAATTGAATATCTTCTCTCATCGTCTTGATCACACTTTTAAAATATTCCTGAGTCGCCTGTTCCTCTAAAGCTTCCAAGGCCTGCAAGATCGGAATCCCGGCATCCACCATCGTCGCCAACTGACGGGAAAAAAGCACCAGATCGTCCGCCTTGACTTTTTTAGGCCGGAATGAAAACGTCCGCGGTCCCTTCTTCACTTCAACAATTGAAACAACCATCAGGTCCCGGCTGCGCAACTCCGCAACAACCGCCTGTTCATTCTCCGCGCCGACATTTCCGATAATAGTGCGAGAATCATAGTCTTTAGCGACATATTTATAGTTTGGCATTCCCCACCCCCAAGAATCAGCTCAATTCATGCTCTTACAAAATATATATGTATTCTAACATTATTCAAAAGACAAAAAATTATTTTCTTAATTTTTTAATCGCTGGAGGTGACCCGATAAACCTCTTCCAGCGAGGTCACCCCTCTAAAAAGTTTATCAAGAATATCATCCCAAAGAGTCGCCATCCCGCATTTCTGACGGGCATAGGTCTTGATGCCCTCTGAGGACTCTCCTTTAATCAGCATCTCCCGCACCGTTTCGTCAATCTCAAGGACCTCCGTCACGCCCACTCGGCCATGATAACCGGTATGACGGCAATAATCACAACCCTCTCCCTTAAAAAACCGCGCCGATTTGGGAATCTCATAATTCAGCCGTTTCAGCGCCTCCTCGGGAATATGCTCCTCTTTTTTACAATGCGTACAAAGTTGACGGCATAACCGCTGAGCGCACACCAGAACCAAGCTGGACGCCACCAGGAAAGGCTCGACCCCCATATCCACCAGACGGGTTAACGCACCGGCCGCATCATTGGTGTGCAATGTAGAGAAGACCAGCTGTCCTGTCAATGAGGCCTTGACGGCAATATCTGCTGTTTCAAAATCACGGATCTCTCCAACCATGACAATATCCGGACTTTGTCTTAAAATCGAACGAAGCGCCGCGGCAAACGTTAAACCGATTTCCGAACGGACTTCGATCTGGGTCAACCCTTCCATCAGATACTCCACCGGCTCTTCAACGGTAATAATATTACGGTCCACAATGTTGAGCTGATTGATCAAGGAATAAAGCGTCGTGGACTTTCCGCTTCCGGTCGGTCCCGTAACCAAAACCATCCCGAACGGCTTATACATTCCGTCTTTTAAAAGACGCTGGGCCCGGCCGGAAAACCCCAAACCTTCCAAACCAATCGCCAAATTGCGCTTATCAAGAACCCGCAAAACAATCTTTTGCCCAAATGTCGTCGGAAGCAGCGAAACACGAAAGTCGATCTCTTTTCCGGAAATGATCATTTTGAACCGCCCGTCCTGAGGCGTACGCGTCGCAGTGATATCCAGACGCGACATGATCTTAACCCTAACCAGCACCGCGTTCTGATTCACTTTAGGAATATCCATGACATCATGCAAAATTCCATCGATCCGGAATCTGACCCTCATGGACGTCTCCATCGGTTCCATATGCACATCCGACGCCCGCTGCTTCAAAGCCTCTCTGATCACCAGATTGACCAATCGAATGATCGGAGCATGGTCCGCCTCATCCGCGCCGATCGCCAAATCCTCTTTAAACCCCCGCTCCTCAACAATCTCAAAGTCCTCCAAATCGATATCTTTGGTCACATCCTTAACGCTGCTGGACAAACCCGATCCGTAATAATCATCGATCGCTTCCAGAATATCCGATTCGGTGCTCATCACCACGTCAATCTCATGACCGGTAATGCTTTTCAAATCATCAATCACAAAAATATTAAACGGATCTGAAATAGCCACCGTAATCATATTCTTTAAACGCGAAATCGGGATGATCCTGTATTGACGGGCCACCTTTTCCGCGATCAACTCCTTCAATGCAGGGCCGATCTTGTATTTCTTTAAATTAATAAAAGGGATCCGCAGCTCCTTGACCAGAGAAGCCAGCATGTCCTCTTCCTTGATCAGGCCCTTTTCGATCAAAGCGCGATCCAGAGCAACGCCTTTCTCCTCGTGCAAAGAAATCGCCGCATCAACCTCCTTCTGAGGGATATTCAATGACTCGATCAGCGCTTTGATAATTTTTTGCTTTAATGTGTCTGCCATTCTAACATCCATCCGCCCTTTACTTTTTGTCCTGAGGAAAATCTTCATCCGGCGCCGTGACGCGCAAGACCTCTTCCAAAGAAGTGGCTCCGGCCATCGCCTTTTGAAGCCCGTCCTCTCGCATCGTGATCATGCCTTCTTCGCGGCCGACAGTTTTGATCCGAAGTTCACCGGCGCGTTTTAAAATATATTCACGGACCTTTGGCGTTAACACAAGGATCTCTGAAAGAACAACCCGCCCAATATAGCCGGTATTCAGACATTCGCCACAGCCTTTGCCGCGATAGAGCTTAAACTTTCCAGACGGGAACAATCGCGTCAAACCGACACGGACCGCCACCTCCGGTGCCAGATCATACGCCTCTTTGCAATGAAGGCAAATCCGCCGTACCAGCCGCTGCCCTGAAATCGCCAAAACAGAGGAACACAATAGAAACGGTTCCACTCCCATGTTCATCATGCGGATCACAGAGCCGGCCGCCGTAGTTGTATGCAGCGAACTTAAAACCAAATGCCCGGTAAGCGCGGCCTTCACCGCGATATCCAAAGTCTCAGTATCACGAATCTCCCCGATCAGAATGATGTCCGGATCCTGCCTTAAAATGGAACGCAACGCTGATGAGAATGTAAGCCCGACCGACGGTTTAACATTGACCTGATTAATGCCGCGCACCTGATATTCCACCGGATCTTCAACCGTCACAATATTCTTTTCCGGAGAATCCACAAATTTCAAAACGGAATATAGCGTTGTTGTTTTTCCGCTTCCAGTCGGCCCGCAAGACAAAATCATCCCATGCGGATGAGCGGCCACCTCCTTCAAGCGCTTGAGGTCCCGCTGCTCAAACCCAAGCTTTTCCAGATCAAGCAAACCGCCTGATTTATCCAAAACGCGCATGACAATCTTCTCGCCAAATGCCGTGGGCAAAACACTCACACGGAAATCCACCTCTCGGCCGTTGACGATCGTTTTAAAACGGCCATCCTGCGGAAGACGATGCTCCGAAATATCCAGGTTAGAAATAACCTTGATCCGTGAAATAATCGGCTGATGAAGCGCCTTCGTCATTTGGTCCACCTCACGGATCACCCCATCCACCCGATAACGTATGCGCAAAGTCTCTGCCATCGGCTCAATAAAAACATCGCTCGCTTTAGAAAAAACCGACTGCTGAATAATCGTATCGGTCAGCTTGATCATGGGAGCATCCTGAATAATATCCTTAACGGTCACATCCGCCATCTGACCGGACTCGCGGACCAATTCAAAATCTTCCGACTCCTTCATGTCCTTCATGATTCCTCTTAAGGTCTCGGAAGAATCTGTAGAATAATATTTTTCAATGGTCTGCTGAATTTGAGCGGAACGCCCTATGATCGGTATAATATTTAAACCGGTAAGATCTTTCACATTATCAATCACAAAAATATTAAGCGGGTCAGCCATGGCCAGCGTAAGATTGTCGCCCATTTTAGACACCGGAATAATTTGATTTTTTTGAGCTACCGCATGAGGAATAATTTTAACAACTTCAGGATCGATCTTAAGGCGGGATACATCAATCGGCGGCATGCCCAGCCCCTCACTTAAGGCGTGGGTCAGGTCATCTTCGGTCACAAGCTTCATCCGGATCAGGATCTTGCTTAGTTCACCGCCGCTTGTCTTCTGCTCTTCTAACGCCTTCTGCAGATCCTCTTCTTTGATAATGTGGTCCCGAATCAGGATCTGTTGTAAGCGTTCTTTGAGGGAGAACATAGATTATAACTTTTTATAGTATTTTTGTATGGCTTCTTTAATGTCCGCTGCCGTTGAAACAAATGTTTGCACCGCACACCCTGTCAAAAGCTCCACATCTTCAATCGCTGCAACATTTAATGGATCCGACATCGCCAGAGTCAAACTTTTTCCAATCTTATCAATTGGAATCAAACAAAAACGTTCACAAACATCCTGCGGGACAGAATCCAACACCTCCTGATCAATGTCATAATTGGACAACGGCAAATACGGAAAACCGTATTGACAGGTCAACGCCTGAGCGATGTCCTCTTCTGTGGCAAATTTCAGCTCCACCAAAATGGCGCCAAACAACCCGCCATGCGCCTTTTGATGAACCATAGCCATGGCGACCTGTTCTTGATTAATGACACCCCGCTCTACCAACAGCTCACCCAGCTGTTTATTCGATGTTCTTTTAAAACTGCGCATCTTTAACTCTCACATTCATCTCACGTTATTTGCCATTCTACTACAGAACCTCAACTCTCACAACGTATAGTACTAATAATTATAAAAAAATCAATATCCACTTAAAAAATCGTGCGCCGCTTGCTTAAACTCAACAGCAACCCAATCATCACCGTAAAAATCATGAAAGATGTCCGCCCATAGCTCATAAACGGCAATGTTAATCCCACAACCGGACAAAGCCCCAAAACCATCCCGATATTGATCACGACCTGAAGGGTCAAGATCCCTACAATTCCAACCGCCAGCTGCATTCCAAATTTATCCTTAATTTGTTCGGCAACCTTCAGCCCGCAATAAATAAGAACAAAATAAAAACTGATCACCGCAAGGGTGCCCAAAAGCCCCCACTCTTCACCAATGACTGAAAAAATAAAATCTGTATGCCGCTCCGGAAGAAAATTCAACTGGTTCTGCGTCCCTCCCAGCCATCCTTTTCCAAGAAACCGTCCTGAACCGATTGCGATCTTGGACTGAATGATCGTATATCCCGCGCCCAACGGATCAATGTTGGGATTCAAAAAAACCAAAAGCCGGTCTCTCTGATACGGTTTTAAAATATGCCAGGCGAATGGAAGCGCTGTAAAACAACACCCCATCAGTCCCCCCAGGTACTTGTACTCCAAACCGCTTGTAAAAAGCATAATAAACAAGATCCCGAAAAAAAGCAGCGCTGTCCCTAAATCCGGCTGTTTAAAAATCAAGAGCATGGGAACCGCCGTTATCAATAACGGGATCATCAAATCCGGCCAAAGACCACCATGAAATTCCTTGTCATTCAAAGAAACGCCAGGACGCCTTCCGGAAAAATATTTTGCCAAGGCTAAGATCAAGGACAATTTCGCCAGTTCCGAGGGCTGAAAACTGATCCCCGCCAAAGAAAACCACCGTGTCGCCCCCAACGCATGGCGCCCCGCCACCAGGACCAAAACCAATAAAACAATCGTAAGCCCATAAAGAATATACGCCGCATCCGAAAACAAACGATAATCAACGCGGCTCAAAAGAAAAATGATTAAAATGCCGATAACCGCAAACACCTGCTGATCATAAAAAACCCCGCTTGAAACCCGCACATTTTGATGCGAAGCGCTGCATAACGCGATCAACCCCGCCCCCATGATCAAAAGCGTAAAAACCCAAATCAAAATGTCCAGATTGCGTCTCATTGTTTGAATTAAATAATATTCTGAGCTTTCAGTATTTTTAAAAAAATCTGCGCTACGCGCACCGCATAATAACTTGAACCGCCATATTCCAGAAATACACAAAAGGCAATCCTCTTCTGGCCTGTCAAACTATACCCGGCAAACCACGCATGTGTGTCCTTTCCAGGCGCAGTCTGCGCTGTCCCGGTTTTTCCGTAAACTTCAAATCCCGGCATATCCAACAACATCGCTGTGCCGTGTTCACCCGCAACCGCCGCCCTCATTCCCTGACGGACAACATCAAAAACAGATTGATCCACTTTCAAGGCCTTAACAACCGATAATTTCACGAACGGATCGCCACCGATTGTTTTCAAAAGATGTGGCTGAACAACCTTTCCAGACCGAGCCAACGTCGCCATCAGACGCGTCACCTGAATTGGCGTTACCAAAATATCGCCCTGTCCGATAGAAAAATTCAAGGTGTCCCCTTTATACCAATCACTGTTCTGTTTATGACGGCGTAAAGACCGGCTTGGAACCTGACCGGACTCTTCAGCAGGCAGATCGATCCGCGTCTCCTCTCCCAATCCAAACATGCGGGCATACCGGTGCATCACATCCGGTCCCAAAATCAATCCGACATTATAAAAAAACACATTACACGAATGCCCGATCGCCTCTACGATCCTTTGATCATAATGTACATGCGAGCATCGAAACCGTGTACGGCCAAGTTTATAAAACCCGGGGCAATGAAAACTCGTCGCCGTACTGATCTTTCCTGTTGAAAGGCCGGCAACAGACATGATGGTCTTAAAAACAGAACCCGGCGGATACTGACCTTTAATAGCACGATTAAACAATGGAGACGCGGGATCTGTGATCATCGGCATCTTTTCCCGGCTGCGTTTTTCATCGCTGAAAATATTGGGATCGAAACTCGGCGCGCTGACCATCCCCAGAACTTCTCCGCTATCCAGGTCCATCACCACAATCACGCCATGACTTCCGGCTAAGGCATCATACGCCGCCTTTTGAATTCTGCTGTCAATGGTCAACTGAATGTCCTGCCCGCGCTCAGGCTGGCGAATCCCCAACAGACGCACCTGTTGTCCACGGCTGTTCACTTCAATTTGTACGCCGCCTTCAACACCCTTTAAATATTGATCATAGTATTCCTCAATTCCCGAATAACCGACAACGCTTTGCCTGGAATACCCGTAATCCTTCAGCTTCTCGATCTTCGCGCTGTCAATCTTTCCGACATACCCGAGAACATGCGCCCCAACTTCACCGTACGGATACCAACGGCGGAAATTTTCCTGAATATAAAGGCCGGGAAAACGAAACTTGTTTTCTTCCAAGATCATGGCTGTTCGCTGGTCAACATCTTCCGCGATGACAACCGGCGCAAACGGCGTCTGACGCTTCTGAAAAAACCGCGCGACAAGCCGTTTCTGATCAACCTTTAAAACCTGACTGACAAACAAAAACAACGCGTTCTGATCACGGATATCCTGCGGGATCACCGTCACGTTAAATGACAAACGGTTGTCCACTAGCATCTCGCCATTGCAGTCCAAGATCCTCCCGCGCTGCCCCTCCAAAGGAATGACACGGATACGATTGTTCACGCTCAAACTAAAATAATTCCGTCCCTGCAGAATCTGAACGCAGATCAGATCCGCAGCTAAAATGAGGAATAGAGCACTAACGACTATGCGAATAATTTTAAAGCGCATTTTTTCAATTGAACAAAGACATACCCTGCCACCAGGGCGGTTGAAATTAATTCGGGCAGTAAAATACAACGGATCACCTGTCCGAAATTCACATCCATGAACATCATCCGGACCAAAGACTGAATCACCACATATAAAACTGTCATGACGCATGCCATCAGCACGCGCAGATCCTTGGACCCGGAATGATAAATATAAATTTTAACAAAGGTGGTTAAATAGGCGCACAGCATGAAAACAAAAATGTGGAGGCCGAACAACTGCGGACTGAACGAATCTCGCAGCAATCCGGCAAAAAACGCGGCAACCAGACTTTGACGGACACCCCGGAACAAATTAAAAAACACAACCACCACAATCAGAACATTCGGGCAAAACCATCCGCTAAACAGCTCCGCGCACACATATTCAAGAACAAATCCGACGCTCACAATAAACCCAATCACAGCAATATTGCGCATAACATTACACCCTTACATTTAACGCTTCTGAATGATCAGGACCTCTTCCACCTGCGATAAAGATACCGCTGGTTCGATCAGGCACTGAACCATCAAACTGTTGCTGTCAGCCTGAACATCAATAATTTTTCCGATCATCAACCCTTCGGGAAAGGAAGAACTGAGCTTTGATGTAATCACCTCATCCCCGATCTGGACATCGGCATCAGCCGAAAGATACTTCATGCGACTCTTAGACTGCAGTGTGCCGGAAACCAAGCCGACTTCCCTCGAACGCTTCACAAGAGCGGCGACTGAAAAACTCGGATCGGTCAATAGAACAACTTTCGCCTTATTCTCCGAAACTTCCGCCACTTTCCCGACAACTCCTAACGCGCTCATCACCGGCATTCCCACCTCAACCCCGTCCTCCATCCCTCGGTCAATCACGATCGTTGAATTCCAATTCGACGGATCCCGGCCGACCACCGTGGCAGAAACAGAAGAAAAAATAAGCCGGCGTTTGAAATCCAGCAATTTTGCAAAACGATTGTTCTCCTTAACAATCTCGTCGACTCCGTTCAGCCGTTCCCTCAGAATCTCGACCTCGTATTTCAGGCTCTGATATTCATTGTAAGTTTTACGGTAAAACACGATCTTCTTGAGTTCTTTGAACGGAAAAACAATCACCCGAATCGGAAACGATATGGCGTCCATCACTGAAAATTTGAACGGTGTCACGGCAGACGCCGGAACAAAAAGAAGCAGAAAAGCTCCCGCAAGAATAAGAGCATAAATTATGAACTTTACGCGTTTTCTAGACACCCAAGATAAACCTTCAAGATTTGATTAGAAGTCTAATTTGGTCGGAACAACAAGCCGCCGACGTAACCGCAACGGCATATTTAAGGCCATCCCTGTTCCCAGAACAACTGCTGTCAACGGGTCATCAGCGATATGAACCGGCAATCCCGTTTCTTCAGCGATCCGGCGGTCTAACCCTCGTAATAATGAACCGCCTCCGGCCATCACAATGCCCCGATCAATCAGATCTGATGCCAGTTCCGGCGGAGTATTCTCAAGAGTTGCCTTCGAAGCGTCCACAATAGCCTGAACAGGCTCCTGCAAAGCTTCACGTATTTCTTCCGAGGTAACCATGATTGTTTTCGGCAGTCCCGCGATCAAATCACGGCCCCGCACATCCATGGTCAGTTCCTCTTCCAGCGGATAAGCAGAACCAATCCGGATCTTAATCTCTTCTGCGGTGCGTTCCCCGATCATTAAATTATATGTCTTCTGAAGATAATCAATAATAGCGCCATCCATTTCATCCCCGGCCACGCGTATCGATTTAGCATAGACCAAACCACCCAAAGAAATGACAGCATACTCCGTTGTTCCGCCACCGATATCAATGATCATATTTCCAGCCGCTTCCTCAACCGGAAGACCGACACCCAGCGCCGCGGCTTTTGGCTCCTCGATCAATTCAACAGAAATCGCTCCCGCCCGTTCAGCCGAATCTCTTACAGCGCGCTTCTCCACTTCCGTAATGCCTGATGGAATCGCAATCACCATCGCAGGCCGGGCCAAAACATGTCTGCGATGAACTTTTTTAATAAAATAACGCAACATGGCTTCCGTGACTTCAAAATCTGAAATAACACCATCTTTCATCGGACGGATCGCTACGATACTCCCCGGAGTCCGGCCAAGCATCTTTTTTGCTTCCTCTCCAACCGCAATCACCCGATTCGTATCTTTTTCCAGGGCCACTACCGAAGGCTCGCAGAGGACCACTCCCTCGCCCTTCAAATAAACCAGGGTGGTGCAGGTGCCCAAATCAATGCCCATCTCATTGGAGAATAACCCTAAGACATAATTGAAGATACGTTTCAACTTCTTGAAGATTTTTTGTAACATAAATGCCCCTTGGTTGGATAAGTGGCTGATTATTCAGTCCGACTCACGGCACCGCTTAACATCAGTAAATTATTATATTTCAAGTGATTAGTATATTAAGGGAAAATTTTTTTGAAGTCAATCGTTTTCACAGAATTTTCAAAGCAAAACCATCTTTTACCGAAGCTTTTTAATTCGTCCCCCCAGCATTTTCAGATCGCGCAGAAAGTCCGGATACGATTTGGCGCTGCATTCGATATCTTGAACGGTGATACCGAGTTTTAATCCTAAAACAGAAAAGGCCATGGCCAATCGATGGTCATGATGAGGGTTCAAAACACAGTTTGAACGATACTGTTGCGGGGCAGGAAAAATCGTAAGCGTGTTCTGCGTTTCCGATATGCGCGCGCCGATTTTAAGCAATTCCTCTCTTAAATCTGAAATACGGTCGGATTCTTTAGCGCGAACGTGAGCAATATCCTTAAAACATGTCTTGCGATCGGCAAATAGCGCACAGACCGCTAAAATCGGAAGAAGGTCGGGGGCATTTTTCAAAGAAAAGGTCCCGCCTTTGATCGCGAACGGGCCCTTGACGCGAAGCGAACGGCCTGTTCTGCTGAAAGACACGCCCATCTTCGTGAAAATTTCTAAAATGCGTCCATCGGCCTGAATAAAGTCATCGTTCAAATATCCGGATAAACGCACATCGGATTTGGTCAAAGCCGCTGCCGCCATTAAAAAGGCCGCCAGCCCGTAATCCGAAGGCACTCGAAATGTTTTGAGCCCTTGAAATTTTTGAGCGCCGGACATCTGAAAGGTCCGCAAATCAAGCGCTCGAATATCCACTCCGGCTTTTTGAAGCACCTGGAGCGTCATGGTCACATAATCGGAGGAGACAATCTTTTTTCCCGTCACCCGCAGAACGCTGTCTCCCTCCAGCTGAGGAAGGGCGATTAAAAGCGCTGAAACAAACTGAGAACTCAAGCTCCCGTCAATATTAATGGCTCCGCTCTTCAACCGTCCGCCTTTAAAAATAATGGGCACGCTCTGTTTTTCTCCCTGTCCGGCGGCATGGACACCCAAACGTTTAAGCGTGGCGATCAAATGATGATTCGGGCGCCCCCGCAATGTCCCCTCGCCAACCACGCGGACAGAGGCATCATGCAAGGCGATCAAAGGAAGCAGCAAGCGTAAAACCGTCCCCGATTCTTTGACATTGATTTCCGGCCGAACACCTTTCCGCTTGGTCGCATCAACCATCCAGCCATGCTCAACTCGCTGAAGTTTAGCCCCGAGACAGACAGCGGCATGACGCGCTGAACGGGCATCCTCGCAATTCGATGGAGATAAAATATGAGACCGTCCCCCGCAGGAGGCAACGATAAACGCGCGGATCGAATAGGATTTTGAAGCAGGCAGTTCAACGGTGCCCTGCAAAACTTTTATTGGATAAATAAGTGCGTTCATTATGGCTTAATGACAACTGTGTCTGTTTCAGAAATGTCCTGGCTGGTCAACGGTGGGATAAAATCTGCAGCCGCCATATCCTGTTCAATCCGAGTCGTTTTTAAATCCCCGACATAGGTCTCTCCCCGATAGACCGAAAGAACATCTCCCTCTTTCAGCCCGTCTTGAGCACCTAAGCGGACAATGACAAAATCCGTTTCCCGGTCCACATTGATAATGGTGCCTTTCGCCTCCAGTGGATTGATCACGATCGGGTCAAGGTTGATGCC
>JBBRHV010000055.1:0-14955 GCA_038222225.1 Candidatus Omnitrophota bacterium | reverse complement strand
TCCCCTATAAAAAAACTCTGTTCTTTTTCCGGAAATTGAGAAGCCCGGACATCACTCATGTAAGCCGTGACCGCCCGTTTTGTTTCCTGAGCGAATTGGGCGTATTGTTTGGCGAATTTCGGATGATAATCCTCGAACAGGCCCAACAAATCATCCAGCACCAGAACCTGCCCGTCACATTGATTCCCGGCCCCGATTCCAATGGTGGGAACATTCAATCGCCTGGTGATCACAGAAGCCACCCGGTCCGGAATGCACTCCAGGACAATGGCGAAACACCCATGCGCCTCTTGCTCCAAGGCCCGCTGATAGATCTCATAGGCCGCCTCTGCGGTTTTGCCGCGGACCTTAAAACCCCCGGTCTCTTCGGCGGTCTGCGGAGTCAGGCCGACATGACCCATCACCGCGATCTCATTGGCACGCAAAGCAGCGATCATTGCTAAACACCCATCAAACCATTCAATCTTAACCGCGTCACACCCCACCCCGATCAACCGCTGCGCCGCCTCTAAACCCGCATCAACACCGCCGTGGACTGCAGAAAACGGCAGATCCCCGATCACCAGGCTCCGGTTCACCCCGCGGTTCACGGCGGCGGCATGATAGACCATCTGCTCAATGGTGACGGTCTTGGTTGTCTTGAGCCCCATGACTACATTGGCCACCGAATCGCCTACCAGAATCGCATCCATACCGCAGGCATCAATGATCTTTGCAAACGAATACCCATACGAGGTCACCATGACGATCTTCTGGCCCTGCGTCTTTTTCATTTGAAGATCTGAAATAGATACACGAGCTGACATATCAAGAATCCCCGCTTAAAAAATCGATCATCTTCTCCGCCGCATGGCGTCCGGAACGCATCGCATAGACAATCCCGTCCTGCGGAATAACGGCATGCCCGGCGGCAAAAACATTTTGATACACACAGGCTGTTTCCAAATTCGCATTCAAAAATCCACTTCTGGACAACTTGATCTGAGGAGAAATATTCTTAACATCAGGATTGACGGTTTGCCCTTGCGTCATGATGACCGTATCAGCAGCAATTTTGACCTCAGAATCCGGGACCGGCATCACGATCCACTGCCCTTCTTGCTCGGCATAATCCATGCGGCTGCATTCGACAGCGCAGACATCCCCCTGATCGTTTAAACACACGTTCTGAAACTGCGTCATCGCTTCAAAGATCACCCCTTCGGCCCGAGCCTGTTCAACTTCATTGCGATGACAGAACAGGTCTTCTTCAGCCCGGGGAAAAACCATCGTGACCTGTTTCCCTTCCAGACGAAGGCAGGCCCGCGCACAATCCAAGGCCAGCTCATGGTCACCGATCACAACGATCTGCTGACCCAAACGACGCTGGAATTCCATGACAAAATTCTTTTGCGAAGCCCCCAACTTCAATAACACTTCAGAGGCACAGATCACATGATGCGCGTCCATACCCGGGTCTTTTAAAGGCGCCGGATACTGACGGCCCACCGCCAGAAGAACAGCAGCAAAACCCTGTTCCGACAACTCCTCCAACGTGACGGTACGGCCAATGCAGCAGTTGGTCTGGAACTGAACGCCCAAACCACGGATCACTTCAATTTCAGCATTCAAAACATCGGACGACAAACGCATATTGGCAACCCCATAGCGCAGAATTCCTCCCAGATGCGGCAAGGACTCAAAGACCGTCACTCGAAAACCGGCACGGGCTAACAGAGCGGCCGCCGAAAGCCCGGCGGGCCCAGAACCGACGATCGCCACCATCACGCCTTGAGGCTCACACTGTTTTTTCGCAAAAAAACGCGGGCGGCCATGATCCGCCGCAAACCGTTCAAGAGCCCGTACATCAATCGGCATTTGTTTTCCGCCGACCACAAAATCTTCTTCACAGGGGGCGGAACAGATACGCCCGCAGACACCCGGCAGATCATTTTTCTCCCGGATTTTTTCATAAGCCTCAGACGTCTCTCCCTCCCTCAGAAAACGCACAAACTCCAGAATGTCAATCCCCAAAGGGCACTTCGGCTGACGCCCGGGCACACGGCTTTGCGGAAAACGGCGAGCCTCTTCAATCGCTGTTTTTTTAAGAAACCCCAGCTCCACTTCACGGAAATTCTTGAGGCGCTTTTCACAATCCTGGATGGGAATAGGTGTTGTCTGCATAAACTCTTATTCGTTTAAAAATCGTTTCCAAAAACCCTGAATTCCTTTTGCCGGTACCAGCTCATCCTCTTCTTTCACATGTATCATGCGACGCTTTAAATAATCAAAATCCATGACATGCGCATCAAACTCCGGACCCTCTTCACAGGACAATTCAATCGAATTGCGGACCTTGACCCGGCAGGAACCGCAGATTCCGCGGCCGCAAGACATGACCGTCTGCACCTGGATCAAATTCGGGATCTGCCGCTCTTTCGTCAAATGGGCAATTTCACGCATCCGTTCAACGGAACTCACCGTATAAACCAGATGAACCTCTTCCCGGTCCAGAACTTCCCGCAAAACATCAATGGCCGTTCCCCGCCGCTGATAAGACCCGTCCTCTGTCGTGATAAAAATACGGTGACAGGCCATGCGCATCTGCGGCTCTAAAATAATTTCTTTCCTGGTGGCGGCTGATAAAATACCGATCACCTTATTTCCCGCCTTTTTATAGGCCTTGGCCATCGGCAGAATCTGTGCCGCGCCGACTCCAGTCGCAATACAAATCACAACACCGAGCTGTTTGATCTCTGAAGGTTTTCCGAAAGGACCCGCCACCGAAAACAGTGTTTCATGGATTCCCAACTTACCCAGAACCCGCGTTGTGTGTTCATGCTCCTGAAAGATCAGGCTGATCATTCCCCGGCGGGCATCCGCATCAACCACCGTCAGCGGGATCCACTTTCCATCCTCTTCCGGCGCGACCATGACAAATTGCCCTGGACACACTTTTTGAGAGATCGCTTCGGCCTGGACATCCAAACGTTTAATGTCTCGTCCGATAATCTGTTTATTGATGATCTGAAATTCCATAGTGCGCGTATTCCCGTAAAAATATTGAAAACCCGTAAAACCTCTTCACGGTCTAAAAATGGATATCCACCCATTCTGATCTTAGAAACTTGTGCGTCAGGCCCCGTCTTTGAATCAGGTCTTTAATCAGCTCCCTCTCCAGGCGGCGTTCCCCCATGATCTTCACAACATATTCTGTGACCTGCGACGGCCGGACATACACAGCCAAACCATGAAACCAAAACCGTTTGATCTTATAAATCTTTTCCAATGGAATATACGTCTGAAAAATATCTCCGCTTTCTCCCCGCAAAAAAAGCTTATACTGACTTAAAACGATCATCCCCCGAAAAGACATCTGGCCCTGCTCATATTGGCCATATCCATATGAAAAAGAAAGCTCTTCCGGTAATCTAAAGCCGTCATGATTATTCATACTCAAACAGCATATCCGATTTGATTGCCCGCTCCTGAATCTCCATTCGTCCCCCGACCCAATGAATATTCTTTAATGCCGTCAAAATCGGCTTAATAACGCCATTCACTAAAAAGGTCCGTTCCTGATCGGAAGGGATATCCTGATTATTATACCCTTCCAGTAAAACGTCGATCTCTTGACGGACCTCTTCATCATCACGGATTTCATCCCGGATTTGAAGAAGCTTTTTCTCTTTGAGGCTCACCGTCTGCGCAATGTCCGCGCTGGAGCTTACGGCCATACTGAGTTCTTGCTGCTTCTGCGTCAGTCCGGAAATCTTATTTTCCGAATCCGCCAGCCGCTCCTGCTGCAGTATAAGATCCTCCTGAACTTCCGCTAATCTAACTTTTCCATCATCGCTCAACTGCTGACCCTCCACCTTTTCCACCGCCAGAAGGGCCTCTTCTTCTTTGAGCAATTCCTTTAAACGCCCTTGAAAACTTTCCCGGATCTTTTGCTGCCGATCAATATCCTGAGCAATGCCGGTGATACGAGATTCATCCACTGGCGGCGCTGCGGAGTCCTGTCCTCTCAGCCCGACCAATTCTTCTTCTACCGCCGCAAAGGCTTCTTGATTTTGAGAAATTTTGGCATTGATATCTTCCAAACGCTTCTGTGCCCCGCTGCGCAAAGCCGTTTGCTGCGACTGCTGCATCAGCATCCACTGTTCAAAAACATCGGTTAGCACAATTAATTTATCCATCAAACTGGAAACATTGACAAAAAACACCCCGTTCGCCGGCCGTGTCAATTTATACTGCGGATTGCTGAAAATGCGGTTGTCTTTCAGGGACAAGCCCTTCTTTTCGCCGCCCTTGCTCAGGTCAATCATCGACTTAAAAAGATCCCGACTGGTCGCGCACGTCACATAATGATCAAAAACACCGCAGGCCGGAGTGAACCCTTCCAACATCGGAACGGTGGCATAACGAAAAAAAACATTCTGATATTCTTCATGTTCAATGCGGACAAACGAAAGAGCATCCAGGAGTTTATTTAACAATTCAGTGACCGCTGCCTCATTGGTCACTTCAATAAAAACTGCCAGTTTCGGAAGCGGAAACGGCCCCATCGCGTCGATATCAAGCAGAAATCCGCCCATCTCATCTCCGAATAACGGCAAAATCCCCTTCTCAATACTCATGCCCGCCTGGCTTTCCATGGCTTGAATGAACAGGTCCGGACTACCCGCCCCTTCCGCGTCACCGGTTCGTTCAGCAATCATCCGCATGCGTTTTTCAGCCTGCAGCCAGTATTGTCTAAAATCAATTCCGCTTTGCCATTGATAGGTCACGACATCGGCCGGAATAAAGTTGAGCGATTTGTTCTCTTGCGGACGGGCTTGATAAAAGGGGAGCACATCCGGATGCATTTGTGCCGGGTCATAGTAAATCGACGTTTGGACCGCCGTCACCGCGCCCGGACGGACCACCGACGCCATCGCTTTAAAACCATTCATCTGCTTAAAACTCTCTTCGAACTGCTCTCGGCCCTGTTGATCCAGCTCAGAGCCGGCTTTATTCGCTGAGGCCAGAATATAGTCCTTCATCTTCTTTGCGAACACAGCATAATTAAAGAAGGCCTTGTCTTCCCGCTCATTTTGTGACGGAAAAGCTTCCCGGAATTGCGGATCCGCCGCCAAAGACTGAACATCACCGCTGACGACATCGATCGCCCGCTGGGCCGCCCGCTCTCCCCACCCGAAAACAAGCAGATCCCCAAAACGCACATAACCGATTTTTACCGGCGTATTGGCCACGCTCAACAGATGGATCGAATGCTTTTTATAAGACGTTTCTTCTTCTGAAATCTCTTGATTGAACTTAGAAAAAACCGGCGCTATTAATTCCACAAACCGAACCTCAGGCTTTAAACGCGTAATAATCATGATATTGGAAGCGGCATCCATCCACATTTCCGGACCGAATTCCGTTTTGTCGGTTGCATAAACCGAAACCGCAACTTCTTTCCCCAGAAATTGGCTGGCGAGCTGACGGTTCGTCTCCGAATTGATTTGATCCAAAACCATCTTCACGATCATCTTCTCATGCGGCTGAGCTCCCATTTTGTCCATGAACTCATCAATGGAAAGCTTGGAAAACCCCTGCGCCAAACTGGTTTTACTGAACGCCGCCAGTTTTTCTTCCAGGTCATAGGTGTGACTATAGGCGACGACGCCGAACGGAACCAGATCTTCCGGGACCAAATCTTTCTGAAGAAAGAACTCCTGATACGCATAGAACCCTGCGGCAGAGAGAAAACACACAACAACAAAAACCAGAATAATTTTTTTCATTCCATTCCTTTCGTTCCTAACGCATATCGTTGAATCTGAACATTTTTCTGGCGTTGTGATTTAACACGCTGGCCAGCTCGGTTTCTTCATGTTGCTTTAATGTAGCATAATATTTCAATGTCCGAAACACATCTTTCGGCTCAGCCTGAAATCCGCCGTCACAATGTCGGTAATAAACCGGCGAATCGGTTTCAATCAATGTCTGCTCAACCGGAGCCACGGTCAAAGCCTGCCGCGCCTCCGGGCTGTAGGCCACGCTGGGAGAAGCAGAAATATAATAACCTTCCTGAAGAATATCTTTTAAAACATCCAGCGGACCCGAATACCAATGAAAAACCGCACGCCGGATCTTCATGTCTTTGGCGATCTCAAATGCCTCCCGCCATGCTCCCCGCGTGTGGATCACCGCAGGAAGATCCTGTCGGAGCGCCAATTCCAAAAGCCGGCGGTAAACGCTGCGCTGCTCGTTCTTTTTTTCATCATCTTTCCGTACCCCTTTATACCAAAAATCCAGGCCGATCTCGCCGATGGCGGCCGCTTCGGAAATATGCGTTTCAATAAAGGCGTATTCTTCACTCAAATGCTCAGTCACAATGCGCCCGGGATGAATGCCCAGTCCCACCCGGATCTCGGGTTTGGATCCCGACCGCTGAAAACTGAGGTTTTTTTGATTGGCAGCCCGGTCTTCGCCAACCGCCAGAATGCCGATCACTCCTGCCGCAGAAGCCCTTTTCAAAGCTCCGTCAACATCCTGAATTCCATCCAAATGGGCGTGAGTATCAATTAATTTCATCAATGATATGTGTCCTGCGTCCTTGAATTACTTTCCAAAATAAACGTCACCGGTCCGTCATTGACCAAAGAAACATCCATCATGGCGCCGAACTGCCCGGTTTCGACCTGAACATTCTGCGCGCGCAAACATTGGACAAACGCTTCGTAAAGCTCTTCCCCCTTCTTGGGGTCAGCGGCCTCATCAAAAGACGGCCGGCGCCCTTTGCGGCAACTGCCGTAGAGCGTAAACTGCGAGACCACTAAAAACGCCGCCCCCACTTCATCGGCAGCCAGATTCATCTTTCCGTCCTGATCAGCAAAGATCCGCAGCTGTGAAACTTTCCGCACCAAATACTCCGCATCCTCAGCAGCATCCTCTTTTGCGACGCCTAAAAATATCAACGCCCCGCGCCCGATCGAAGCAACGCGTTTTCCGTCAATATCCACCGCAGCTTTCGAAACCCGCTGGACAACAACTCGCATCACGCCTCCTGACGAACAACCCTTTGCCCAAAACTCTGTTCCAACGCTTTGACCAGGCTGTACAGAGTTGTGTTGACCGGCGTTGAAATCCGGCACTTGAGACCTTCTTCAACAATGATGCCATTGATATAATCCACTTCCGTCCGGCGCCCCGCCAAGATATCCTGAAGCATCGAAGAGATATTTGCCTCCGTAGCCCGGCAAACTTTTTCGACCGCCTTTAATGGATCTTTTTCAGAAAGCTGAATCTTTTTGCGCCGGGCCACCCGGACCGCCTCTTCCACGGCCAACGCCATCACTTCCTGCGTTCCTTCAAAATTCAAAAGCTGGCCGTTCTTCAAATGCGTCACCGCGGTTAACGCATTAATGCCGACATTGACAATCAGCTTCGACCACAAAATTCCGACGATCTTTTTCGAGATGGTCGTTTGAATTCCGGCCGAGGATAATATTTTCCGCAACGTCTTCAATTCCGCAAAAGCCTTGCCTTTTAAAGGGCCGATGTAAGTCGGTCCCTCTCCGGCATGACGGATCCGGCCTTCGGCGGTCTTAATGACTCCGTGATGTGTGACCCCCACCGCGGTTCGTGAAACGCCCACCATATCTGAAATAAACTCCGAATTCCCGATCCCGTTCTGAAGGCTCAGCACAAAGGTGTGCTTGCCGATCGCAGGTTCGGCATGCAGCAACGCTTCGCGGGTGTGATACGATTTTGTGCAAATGATCACCGCATCAGCAATGCCGATGTCCTCGGAGCGCGCGGTCACCGGAATTTGAGCCTGCCAATGCTGCCCCTCCTTCTCCTCACAGTGAATTCCACCGTGGTCAACGATCCGCGCTGCCCGCAAAGGATCATGATCCAAAAGCCAAACTTCTGTCTGAGTGGATAATTTTCCGGCTAAAAAACACCCCAAGGCCCCTGGCCCCACAATAACAATACGCATAATAGTCTCCTTAAATGATATATGTTAAAGATTATAAAGGCAGGTGCTCTCCTGGTCAAGCTGTGAAGCCTTTTTTAGAAAAGTATTGATTTTCAGAGAAGTTATGTTATCTTTAAAAAGATTTCCACCAACATTAAAGAAGGAGTTGTATCATGGCCCATAAAATAACTGACAAATGCACCGCTTGCGGAACCTGCGTTCCCGAATGCCCGGTCGAAGCCATCAGTGAAGGCACTCCGATCTACAAAATTGATCCCGACACCTGCATTGATTGCGGCGCCTGCGTTCCGGTCTGCCCTGCGGAAGCGATTGTCGAAGGATAAGAAGCTTTTTCATCTCAACCCCGGCAGGCTTAAATCAAGTCTGCTGGGGTTTTTATGTTATAATCCCCCATGCTGTCATTGACGAAAATTTTAGAAACCTATCATTTTCCTCCTGAATTTCAGACGATTTGTGCCGAACATGGCCTCCGCAAACTTTTTCCGCCGCAAGCAGAAGCAATCAAGCAAGGCGCCCTGGAAGGAAAAAACCTTTTGATGACCGTGCCGACCGCCGCCGGAAAGACCTTCATTGCCGAATTGTGCATGCTGCGCGCATTTTTCCAGGAGAACGGCAAGTCGCTCTATATCGCCCCGCTCAAAGCCCTGGCCTCGGAAAAATATCATGATTTTAAAAAACGCTATGCTTCCCTGGGGCTTCAGGTCGGGCTCCTGACCGGAGATGAAGGCGCCAGTAAACTCCAGCTCAACCGCTATGATATTTTAATCACCACCGCTGAAAAGATCGATGCCGTGATGCGCAGCAACACCCGCTGGTCTGCGGCAGCGCTGAGGGTCATTGTCGTGGATGAAATTCATTTCTTAAATGACGCCAGCCGCGGCCCCACGCTGGAAATATTGATCACCCGTCTGCGCAGCCTGAGCCCAAAAGCTCAAATCCTGGCCTTAAGCGCCACCGTTGAAAACGCTTCTCAACTCGCCTCCTGGCTGAAGGCAAACCTGGCGGAAAGCACCTGGCGTCCCATTCCTCTCAAAGAAGGCGTCTATTATGCGGATAAAATTAAGTTCAAAGACCACGGAACCCGTCTGATCACCGAGTCCTCCTCTGAAGAGCTCAACAGCCTGGTGCTGGACAATCTCCGGGGGAACGGCCAAACCCTGGTCTTTGTCAATTCACGCCGCTCCACTCAAGCCGCCGCGCGCAAGCTGGCGAAAGACGTGGCGAAAGCCTTGACGATCGAAGAAAAACAAAAACTGCAGGCTCTTGCCAAAACCATCATCGGACCCGTCAGCAGCGCCACCAAAATCTGCCGGGCCTTGGCCGATGTGGTCTCGCATGGCGTGGCCTTTCATCACGCGGGGCTCAAACCGGAACAGCGTAAACTCATTGAAGATCATTTTAAAACCAATTTCATCAAAGTGATCTGTTCCACCCCGACTCTGGCGGCCGGCGTCAATCTTCCGGCCCGCCGGGTAATCATGCGGGATATCAAGCGTTTTGAAAGCGGCCTGGGTTCCTCCTACATCCCGACATCAGAATACAAACAATGCGCCGGCCGGGCCGGCCGGCCGCAATACGACACTCACGGCGAAGCGGTGATCATGGCAAAATCCAAATCCGAGGAACGCGATCTCGTCAGCCGCTATCTTGATGCGGGCCCGGAGCCGGTTCAGTCCAAACTCGGCACCGACTCCTCCTTGCGCATTCATCTCTTGGCCTCGATCGCCACCGGCCTCATTCACGACATCACGTCTGCCCTGGATCTTATGAACACAACCC
This sequence comes from Candidatus Omnitrophota bacterium, assembly GCA_038222225.1. Lineage (GTDB taxonomy): Bacteria > Omnitrophota > Gorgyraeia > Zapsychrales > JANLHA01 > JAKLFA01. The sequence continues at coordinate 5,204 of JBBRHV010000055.1, read as the reverse complement.
TTTTCGCGTTCCAGAATAAAAATATGAACCTGCTGGACCTGATCAGCCGCACGTTCGAATTCCTTGAGAACCATGCCTTTATCGAACGCAGCGGGCTCCGCTACCAGGCCACGCTTTTCGGTCAGCGGACCAGCCAGCTCTATCTTGATCCGATCTCGGCCCTTGCTTTATATGATGGGCTCCAGATCATTCATCAGCGAAAAGCGGCCCCGCCGATCGGAATTCTGCAACTGATCGGGTGCTGCCCCGACAGCGTGCTGTTGAGCTGCAACGCAAGCACCGCCGCAGAGATCGATCCGTTTATGGCAAAATACGAACAGGAGTTTTTTCTTGATACCGAACAATGGCCGGCGTTAAGCGACTACTTTTTATTTTTGTCCGTTATGAAAACCGTGATGGTCTTAACCGACTGGATCGAAGAACAACGGGAAGAGGCGATCTGCGACCGCTTTAATGTCGGACCGGGAGATATCTACCGGGTCACCGACGCCTCCCGCTGGCTTCTGCATGCGGCGATCGTCTTTGCCGATCTCTTTGACTGGAAAAATCTGACTCATCCCTTAGCGGACCTACAGACGCGGGTCGCCTACGGGATCCGGGAAGAGCTGATTCCCCTTACGCGCCTCAAAAATATCGGACGGGTGCGGGCCCGCATTCTGGCGGAACGGGGATACCGTTCTCCGTCGGCTCTGGAACATCTTTCGGTGGATGAGCTGGCCGCCGTCCCCGGATTCGGAAAAACAATCGCGCAAAGCATCCTGGAGCAGATCAAAAAACCGGCGGTCGATTTTGAAGCGGTTAAAAATTTCGGCAAGAGATGGGAAACAACACACGGAGAGACCGCGCTTTAACGCACAAAAAAAACATAATACGCGCAGGCCAGCACCGTGAAGACAAAAAGAAACTCGCCCATAAAGCGCGTGCTGCGGATCTCCCGTTCCATCGAAATCGGCTCAACCCTCCAATTGATCAACGTGTAAAATCTGATCTGCAGGCTGATCGCCTTTTCCGTCCGGAAACACAAGAAATAACTCAACGCGCCTGCTGCAACTGAAAACCCGGTGAGACTGATCTCAACAACGGACATCGCGCCCTCCTCTCAGCATCTGGTTTTGTTTGTTTTAGCGAACAGACCCAAAAAAAGCCAGTCCTCAGACATAGCTTTCCGAACGGATCCGTTTGCCCAAATGAAACATTAAAAAATTATTCAGGATGTATTTCAGCTCATCCCGAACCACGTTGGTGAGCTTAAGGCGCTGCGCGTCTTCCCAGGACACCTTCTCGGCGTGCAGAATAGTCGCGACCGTGCCCGGAGAGATCGAATGGGTCTGGTCAGAAACCCGGCACTGCGGGCAAACCAGTCCACCCTCCTTCATTGAGAAACGCGCCCTGCCGTTCACCTTTTTCTTGCAGCTGACGCAGGCATCTAAATGCGGCTGAAATCCTGAAAACAACAACGCCTTCACCTGAAACAAGCGGATCAATCGATCAACATCGTCGGTGTTCTGAAGCGTTGTCAGAAAATGGACCATGAGATGATAAATGTTCTGATTTTTCATTTCGGAAGGCATCATGCGATTGACCAATTCCGCCATATAATGAGCGGCCATGGCCTTTTTAAGATCCTGACGGATCGGAAGAAAAAAACTGCGCATATCACATTGACTGATCAAATGCAGGTCAGAATTGCTGTAACGGTAATAAACAATATGATTGACCGAAAACGGTTCCAGGCTTGATCCGAATTTCTTCGGGTCCTTGCGGATTCCTTTCAGAACGCCGGAAACTTTTCCTTCCTCTAAAGAGAAGAAATTGGCGATCTTGCTGGTCTCGCGCAGATCATAGGTCTTTAAAACAATCGCTTCTGTCTGAATAATGGCCATAATCAAAAACGCATTTCAATTGTGCTCTGCTTTAACGCTGAAACCCAGAGCTTCCAGCACGTCCCGCTCCTGAATCCGCATCTCTTTACGCGCCGGCAATGTTTTGTCATCAAATCCCGTGAGATGCAGGATTCCATGAACGATGTACAAGACCAATTCCGCCATCGGCTGAATCCTGAGCTCCTTCGACATTCGAAAAGCCGTCGTGGCCGAAACAATGATTTCTCCGTCCAAAAATTTTTGTTTCTTTTTCCCGAAGGGCGTGCGCTCACCGCTTAGATCAAAGGTGACCACATCCGTAGGATGATCGTGGGCCAAATACTGCCTGTTTAAAACATGGATTTTACGGTCGGTGACAATGGCGACTGAAAGCTCGGCAGATAAAATTTTTAAAAACTTAAGCGCCTTCAGAACAACGGCACGGGTCTCTTCTATCTCTATAGGAATACTCTTTTGAAAATTGTAAATATCAATGCGATAGGGCACGGCTACTCTTTATCATCTTCGGATTTTGCATTGCTCGTAGACGGACTGCTGCGTTCGGGGTACTTAACGCGAGAGTGATACATGGCGCTTAAGGCCTTGGTGAAATTGCTGGCGATTTTATCGATCTCTTTGAGCGTAAGATTACATTCATCCAATTGACCGTCAATAAATTTATTATTGATGATCTTACGAACAAGCTCCTCGATCTTTTGCGGATTCGGGTCATCCAGCGAACGGGTCGCGGCCTCCACAGAATCAGCCAACATCACAATGGCTGTTTCGCGGATCTGCGGCTTCGGACCGGGATAACGGAAATCTTCCTGCTTGACCGTTGAAGAATCCTCAGCATCCTCCAGCGCCTTTTGATAAAAATAATACGTTAAACTGGTCCCATGATGTTGCGGAATAAAATCCGAGATGATCGGATTCAGCTTATATTTTTTTGCGACTTCCATGCCCTGTTTGACGTGATTCACAATGACCAGACGGCTCACCGAAGGTTCCAGAAGATCATGCTTATTCCAACCGATCATCTGATTCTCGGTAAAATATTCGGCCTTTTCAAGCTTTCCGATGTCGTGATAATAAGCCCCCACCCGCGTTAATAAGGCATTCGCGCCAATGGCGCCGGCGGCGGCCTCTGAAAGATTGCTGACGACCAGGCTGTGATGATAGGTCCCCGGAGCCTCCACGATCATGCGCTTCAAAAGGGGCTGATTAAAATCAGACAGTTCCAGCAGACTAAAATTGGTAAGAACCCCAAAAAACGTTTCGAAAATTTTAAGCGTTGCCAGGGAGAGAAGCGCCGACAAAAATCCGCTCGCCGCCAAAGGATAAATATACTGTTCCAAAAAAGGCTTGGCTAACACGTCTGCCCACTGGGACTTCAACAGGATGATCGCGAACATCTGCGTGCAGGCCACCACAATTCCGGCATTGAGCATTGTGCTGCGACTGCGCGCGTCCTTCACGCTGTAGGCCGCCATAACGCTTCCCATAAAAAAAACCAGCATCATGTTCAGATCACCCCCGACGATTAAAGCCGCCAGGATGCTTGAAATAAACGCCATGATAAACATCTGATGAAGATCGTTGAATAACAGCATCGTCAGCATCGTGATCATGGGCACCGGCAAAAAATACGGGGAAACGTTATGATAGACCGCCAGCCAGTAGATCATGCCGACCAAAATCGTCAGCAGCAAACCCGAATGCAGAAGCCGTCGGGCATTGGCCCGGCGCACAGAAAAAATGTGCAGGCTCAATATCAGCAGCAGCAAAGGAACCGCAAAGGTCAAATGAACAGCGAAACAAAATAACGACAATAAAACAATCACGATAAAACCGATCAACAATCCCATCAGCGAAAGCTGTCCTTTAAGCAAATTTTTCACAGTCAACCTCACGCTTTATCAGCCTGCGCATACGCTTCAATGATTTTCTGAACCAGTTCATGACGGACAACATCATCACCGGTCAATATACTGAATTTGATGTCTTCGATCGCCTTGAGGACGCGCTGCGCCTCAGCCAAACCGTTCACGGCACCCTTAGGCAGATCACTTTGCGTTGGATCTCCCGTGATCACAGCCTTCGAGTCAAACCCCAAACGCGTCAAAAACATTTTCATCTGATAGGCGGTCGAATTCTGCGCTTCATCCAAAATAATAAAGGCTTCATTCAGTGTGCGGCCGCGCATAAACGCCAACGGCGCTATTTCAATGATGCCCTGTTCCACATACTGTTCCACTTTCTCCGGGTCGATCATTTCATATAAAGCGTCATACATGGGGCGCAAATACGGCGTGACTTTCTCAACCATATCCCCAGGTAGAAATCCCAAGCTCTCACCAGCCTCAATCGCGGGACGGGTCAAGATAATACGACGCACGATTCCCTTCTTAAGGGCATTCACCGCCATGGCGATGGCCAAATACGTCTTTCCGGTTCCGGCAGGCCCAACCCCAAAGACAATATCATACTGACGGATCGCCTCAACATATTCAATCTGTCCGCGCGTCTTGGGCGTGATAACCCCACCGCGAATCGGAAGCTGAATACGTTTTTTGGCCAACCGTTTAAAATCAATGTCCGCATCTGATCGGATCAGCTGTATGGCGTAAATCACATCCCGTTTTTTAATGTCCCGGCCGTCGGCAACGATGCTGAGCAAATACTCCATCATCTCCCCGACCTTCTCAACCGGACCGTCTTCCCCGATGACCTTCAGGCCCGAGTCGGTCCGTATCAGCTTGACGGCCATTTCAGCTTCGATCAATTTTAAATTCTGGTCATACCGTCCAAAAAGTACTTGCTCATCCTGCAAACTGTTTAAAAAAATGATCTTTTCCATCAATCCTCACGAATAGTAAACGGCTAGAATAATAATGGCACCCATTCATTTATCCTAGCCGTTGTTAATAAAATGTATTTATTCCAGCGGGATCTGCAGTTTCATGCCGGCTTTAATCCGATTCGGATTATTCTTTAGCACTTCCTGATTGACATCATAAATCTGCGTCCACTTGGCATATGAATCATAATATTTTTTCGAAATTTTCTGCAAGGTGTCTCCCTCTTGCACAACATATTCCTCAAACCGCGTCTCCCCTGAGCCGGTCCTGCCGCTTTCGATCGCAGGGATCACGACCGGTTGTCTCCAGGCAGGTTCCTGCATCGGCTTTTCCTCCGGCACTGTTACCGGCTCAATGTTAGGAACCGGCTTTAATTCGTATTGGGCGACTTCAACCGGCTCAGGAACTTCTTTTGTTACCTCCAACACATAGATCCGTTGAGTCTTTTTTAAATTACTGCGGTCTTCCGGCTGCCCCTGCC
>JBBRHV010000054.1:0-15273 GCA_038222225.1 Candidatus Omnitrophota bacterium | reverse complement strand
TCACGCGGTTTTTAGTGGTACACTTTTCACGCTGATAACTGGTACATTATTACATGCTGATTAACACATATAGCCCCGGTTGCTGTGGGCGGCATTCTTTTGGGATTTTTGGTCCTGATCAATTGGATCGCCTTTGGTCCTGGTAAACGGGAATGCACGCAGACGATCTCACTGCCGTTTTGGCAGAACACCAGTCAAACCAGCTGCAAGGGGCCGTTCGCGTTTTTTGCGGTGGTGATGTGGCTGATCATTCTTTTTATCGCCATTCCGGAAGCGCTGAAAAAGGGGAAGAAAGAAGAGGAAAAAAAGATAGGGAAAAAGATAGGGGACAGCGCCCTAATTAGGGATTGGTGGTAGTTTATTAGACGTTGTACGCAATCGATTGTTGCTGTTTGGTGTATCCGCCTGCGCAGAAAATCACGGCTTTTAGCCGTGGATGTCCGTCCCGCCAGCGGGACGAGATATCGCCTTTGGCTGAAATGCGGATTAAAAGCCGTGGCGCTCCGGTGGATTCCGCCCCAAGACGTGTATGGGCGGATAAAGAAAGGGACCGCGGGATATGCCCGTGGGGGCTCCATAAATTAAGAGCGGTCTGAGCAGCGATCCAGTGAGAACCGGGGGGGATTGAGTTTGTAAAATGTTTAAAAATAATATATTATATACAACGGTTACAAGATTTTTCAGTCATTGCTGTCGTTGCTGTTTTGACGAATAGTGTCTCGTCGCTTGCGTATTGGCGAAAGATGAAAGAACGCCTCAAAAAAGAGGGAAGTGAAAGTGTGACAAAATGTCACGGTTTAAAGAATAGGCAACAATAGGAAACAATAGGGGGACGGCGTCCTAAAATGAAAATATTTCTGGTTAACGTTATATTAAAGACGCAGTGCTCATATAATTACGGCTTGGGGTATATCGCCGGCGCGCTAAAGGAACAGGGGCATGACGTTCAATATATGATATTGAACAAGCGCCGAGATATTCGCCGCCTCTATTCCGCGATACAAAAAGAAGACCCCAAAATAGTAGCGATCTCTTCCACGAGTTCTTATTTTGTGGACGCAGCAAAGATAGCTCAAAGAATAAAAAAGATCTCAAACTCTTTTGTTGTTTATGGGGGCATTCACGCCACGCTTTGTCCCGAATGTATTGTCGGATCTGAGGGAATAGACGCCATTGTAAGGGGGGAAGGCGAACTCCCCATGACGGATCTCGCTGCTGCGCTCGAGAAAAAAGAAGACTATCTCAAGATAAAGAATATATGGTTCAGGCAGGGCGGTGAGATCATAAAAAACGAGTGCCGTGACCTGATCTCCGACCTGGACCGCCTCCCGTTTCCCGATAAAAGTTCGCTCGACTATCAGGGCATAATAGATAAACAAGGCGGCCTGAACAGGTTCATATTCAGCAGGGGGTGCGTCTTTGACTGCCCGTATTGCTCAAACAAGGCGTTGATGGAGTTCTACGGCGGAAAGGGGATTTTTTTCAGGTCAAGAAGCCCGCAAAAGGCAATAGAGGAGATCGAGCGGGATAGCGCCAGATACAATTTTAACACAATATTTTTTGACGACGACTCGATATCGTTAGATAAAAAGTGGTTCTATGACTTCTTCAATCTTTACAAAGGTAAATTCAGATATCCGTTTTACTGTAATGTCAGGCCCAAGACACTGGATCCTGAAATGGCTCGGCTGCTTAAGGAATCGGGCGCTAAAGGCGTGGTCATAGGAATAGAGCATGGGAATCAAGATTATAGAAAGAATGTACTGAAAAGAGACATAACGGACGAAGAGATCATAAATACATTCAAGATGTGCGAGGAAGCCGGGATACGGGAGAACGTCGGGCAGGTGATGATAGGGCTTCCCTACGAAGACTTGAACTTATTTCTTGATACTGTCAGATTATGCAGACGGATCAACGCCTCTTACTATTGGTACATCTTCAGCCCTTATCCGAAAACAGAATTCGGCAGAATGTGTGAAAAAAACTCCTGGCTGCCGGACCGGTCCCATTATCTTGAGCGCAGGGAGGCTGTGATCAGTTACCCTAAGTTCAAAAAAGAAGAGATTCAATTATGCCATGATATTTTTGAATGTCTGGTCCACTCAAAGCCGCCGCTTCCTCTGACTTCACGGTTCCTCAGCAGTTCGATGCTTCTGAAATTGTACAGGCCCGTGGCTGTATTCCAACGCGGTGTAGACTTGCTGAATAGGGGAATTAGGGGACAGCGCCCTAATTAGCAAAAATCAGCGAAAATTTGACAAGGCTAACAAAAGTTATATAATTAAGGCGCTGTCCCCTATCTCCCGCGATTAAAATTACCCCTAGAAGAAGGGGTTTTTTTATGCCTAGAAGAGCAAGGATCATTATTCCTGGGGTGGCACATCATATTGTTCAAAGAGGTAATAACTGTCAAAACATACTAGAACAAGAGGAGGAGTTCAGCAGTTATTGCTATTGGATCAATGAATACTCTGTGCAATATCGTGTTTCAATCATCGCCTATTGCTTGATGAATAACCACGTTCATTTTGTGGTGGTTCCAGAAGATCGAGAGGGGATCTCCAGGTTATTTAATACAGTGCATATGCGATATGCTCAATATATGAATTATAAAAGGGGAACCAGCGGCCATTTATGGCAAGGTCGATTTTTTTCCTGTGTTTTGGATGATGCGCATTTATTCTGTGCGATCAGGTATGTTGAGCAGAACCCTGTCAGGGCATATATGGTGAGATATCCTTGGGATTATGAATGGTCAAGCGCGAGGAGGCATGTGGATCTGCCCACAAAAAAATATATAAAAATTGGCAAGATCGTAATTGCGAATACGAATGATTGGAAAGGTTATTTGTTAGATAGTGATAAGGGTGTGAATGAGGAAATCAGGAAAAAAACCAATAAAGGGAAAGCTTTTGCTGCAGAGAGCTTTATTGTATACTGGGAACATCGGTTAAATTGTGTTTTGCGGGATTTGAAACCAGGACCCAAAAGGAAGAAATAGGGCGCTGTCCCCTACATGCAAACGCAATGCAATCCCCTAACAGAAAAAATTTTAAGAAATACGGCAAGATTATTGAATACCCTGCCAAAGAGTTAAAGGGGACAACGCGCAACCTTTGGCGGATCGTCCACACCGTGCCTGAAAGAGAAGGCTGGCGGGTGGCGTATCTGGTCCTGCGCGACAAGACGATCGGCCGCATGGAGAGTCATCCTACATCTGATGAGACCTTTGAGCCGGTCAAGGGCGAGGCGCTGATCTTTGTGGCAACCGAAAAGAATCTGAACGCGGTCGAATGTTTTAACTTGGATAAGCCGGTGATTCTGAAAAAAGGGATCTGGCACGGGCTCATTAGCGTATCGCCGGAGACGGAGATCAAGATCACCGAGAACAGCCGTGTGTCGTGTCGGTATTGGGACTTCGGTTTTCGGGTGAAAGGCGCGGAGGATTTTAAAGATAGGGGACAGCGCCCTAATTATTAGACGTTGTACGCAATCGATTGTTGCTGTTTGGTGTATCCGCCTGCGCAGAAAACCACGGGCTATGTCCGCGGGGGCTCCATAAATCAAAAGCGGTCTGAGCAGCGATCCATTGAGAGCAGGGGGATTTAGTTTGTAAAACTTTTAAAAACAATATGTTGCATACAACGTCTACAAGATTACATATGTCATGGATTTGACAGAGTCTTTTCCGGATCAGACATTTGAATCCGGTGACCATTCCATGAGAGATGAAGAGGGAGAGCGCAACGCTGAGCACGTGATGATAAAGAAAATAAAGTCCGGAAATATCTATTCAAAAATTCCTGATCCAAAAGACAATGAGATCTTTGAAACGCTGATCGAGAACAAAAAGTTCAAGATCGAGCGGATCATTTCGCGCGGCCAGGCGACGGCAGGGGGTGAGTGGCTTAAAGAGGCGCAGGACGAATGGGTGATCGTGTTAAAGGGAGAGGGCCGGTTGAAGTTTAAAGGAAAGACGCAGCCGGTCACGCTTAAAAGCGGAGATTATGTCTTTATCCCGGCCAATACGTCTCACCGGGTGGAGTGGACGTCACCGCGTACGAAGACGGTGTGGCTCGCGATTGCGGAAAAAAGACACTAAGGCATCCCGGCATACGGGAAGAGGAGGAGCAGCAGATGAGGAAAATATATATGTTCGTATTTTTTCTTACGGTGTGTTGTATTGTTTTTTCCGGAAGGGCTGAAGCCACCAGGATGTTTGATAAGAGGCTGTCGCCGGAAAGTGTCGCCATTGTGGATAATGGTATCAAGTATATGCCGCGGTCTTCCTATGATCCTAAAAAGGGGAGGATTTTTTATATTGAGGCCTGGGATGCTCAAACGCAAACAAAACTTTGGGAACAGAAAATTTATGAAATACAGTATGACCTGACTCTTGAGCATGACGTTCAGGACAGGCTTATTCTATCGTTGCGTATTAAAGACGGAAAGCTGATCATTACCAATGAGGGCGGTGATCAGTATGAATTGGACTTGAATACCAGGGAAGTAACGAAAAAATAGACACAGGACATACGAAAAGCGTAAAGTGAGATAAAAAAACACATTAGAAACAGGGAGGGTGTATGCCGGACAACGATGAACTCATGAAACAAATGGATGAGGCCGCTTTGCAGGCGCGGGCGGAATTGGTTAAAAAGATTGAGACCTGGTCGGCTAAGGAGTTGATCGCCTGGTGGACAAGGTCTTACATGAAGGCCGGACATAAGAGGTTGGGGCGGATCCTGGTGGAGCTTGGAAAAAAGGTAGAATAAGTGCGTTTCTGTTTTTTGTGGGCAACGGATCTGAGGAGAAATTTCAAATGAGGGATGATCAAAAGAAACGCTGCGCATGGGTGGGGGACAAACCGCACTTCATCAAGTATCATGATGAAGAATGGGGCGTGCCGGTCCATGATGATATAAGGCACTTTGAATTTCTGGTGCTGGAAGGGGCGCAGGCCGGTTTAAGCTGGGAGACCGTTCTTCTCAAGCGCGAAAATTACCGGAAGGCCTTTGCCGGTTTTGATCCGCGCAGGATTGTGAAGTTTACGGACAAACGCCTGGAAAAGATCCTGCTTGATCCCGGGGTGATCCGCAATAGGCTCAAGATCTATTCTGTAGTGAAAAATGCCAGAGCCTTTATCAAAGTCCAGGAGGAGTTCGGTTCATTTGACCGGTATATCTGGTCATTTGTCGGCGGTAAAACAAAAGTGAACCGTTGGAAGAGCCTCAGGGAAGTTCCTGCTGTCTCAAAAGAAAGTGAGGCCCTGTCCAAAGACATGAAAAAGCGGGGTTTCAGTTTTGTTGGGAGCACGGTGATGTATTCGCATATGCAGGCGACGGGCCTGGTGGATGATCATACGGCGGACTGCTTTCGATGAGAGCGTAAAGGAAAAATTGAAAACGAAGCACAATCGAAACACGATTGAAATACAATGTTAAATGGTGAGGGTCACATGGGAAAAAATTTCGGGTTTTCATTTTCGTGGAAGCGGGCGCTGGGAATATCCGGCATGAAGGCAAAAATTTCCAGAAAGATCGGCATTCCCTTGACCGCGTCAGGCCGGGAGCGTAAGATCGGACGGATGATCTTAAAGGCGCTGGGATTGAAATAAAGACGCAAGACACGCGGAAATACAATGCATATCAATCGTATATCGACTGTATTTTTTTACATTTTTGAATTTGTGTGTTGGAATTTTCATACTCAAAGATAGGGCGCTGTCCCCTAATTTCAAGATCGAGCGGATTATTTCGCGCGGCCATGCGACGCCTGAAGCCCAGTGGTTGAAACAGGCCCATGATGAATGGGTGATGGTCGAGAAGGGCGAGGGTCGGCTGCGGTTTAAGGGAAGCGCGCGGTTGATCACGCTAAAAGCCGGGGAGTATGTTTTTATTCCGGCCAACACGTCGCATCGGGTGGAGTGGACCTCTCCGCGTAAAGAGACGGCGTGGCTGGCGGTGCATGGACGATAGAGAGGAGAACGGGGAGGGGGGAAGGAAGAGGAAGAAGAAACACATTGAAACAGAATTGAGATATGTTGAAATACATTGAAAAGGGAAGATACAAAAACAGAAAAGCCAATATGAAATTTTGTTCTATCTCCCCGTCACATCTTTTTTGAGGTTTCTATTTCCATGTATTTCAAAAGGTTTCTGTTTATTTCAATTCCGTCAATACGCAATGCGGATATAAACAGGGAGAACGGTATGCCGGCCAGTGTTAAAAATATTTTCAAGCTGATGGGTTATGCGGCCCTTCTGTTGACAGTAAGTCTTGTGGCGCTGGTTGTTGCTTTTCAGATCATGATCGGATTTCGGTCAGGGGCTATTCAGACGCCAAAATTTAATGTTCCATTCCAGCAGATGTTTTCCGGCCCCAGCCATTTTGATCAATATTACGGGCAATATGTTTTGATCAAAGGGAAGGAGGCTTTATTATTTCCCAGGCAATTAGAAATACCGACTTCTTTAAATTATGGAGAGCCTTTAGCGCACGTGAATGAAGGTTGGATCGTTGAAGGCCATGCGAGCGCCTTCGAAACTGTTTACACGAAAAGCGCATTTAACGGACGGAAGCTGCGTTATATTGAGAAGTGGGGGTTCAAGCCGTTCTTAGGTCGCGTGATGGAGGATTGGGAGATCGACTTTTCTAGATTTCCTGAAATCAGGGCCAAAGACCACAAGCGGCGAGCAGCATTCAGGTATAAATATAAGTGAAGCAGGGGGAAGGCTGGCGCCTTGATCCCGAAACGGTATTTTTAATTTCAAACAAAAGGAAAACGTCATGTCGAAAAATGAGAACCCGCTGCCAATCAGGACCATCGTGCTGGCTGTGATTGTCGTTCCCCTGGTTGCTTATCTGCTGTATTTTGCATATAAGAAAAACAGTGAATCTGAAGCAAAAGCCAACCAGTGCCAGACGGAGTGCAGTGAAAAAGGTTATAATGGGTATGACTTTAAATGGACGATTTTAGCCGGGCCGAAATGCGGCTGCTTTGATGCATAAAAAGGGCTGTTTTTTCTGGGGTGAACAGACAAATCACAGAGTGAAATACCTTGAAGCTGAAATACGTTGAAGTTGAAGCACATTGAAATTGAGATACGTTGAAATACATTGAAAAGGGAAGACACAAAAACAGAAAGGCTAATATGAAATTTTGTTCTAGCTTCCCGTCATATCTTTTTTGAGGTTTCTATTTCCATGTATCTCAAAAAGTTTCTGTTTATTTCAATTCCGGCTATACTCAATACACAGATTCCAAATTTCAAACAATACACAATAAACAGTTAACAGGTTCCAAACTGTTTTTATTGGTTATTGTTGCTTGTAATTTGTCTGACATTTGCGGTTTGTAATTTTGTTATTTCTTCTATGTGCAATAATACCCAATCCTCAATCCGTTTTTTAGATCTCGCGTTGTATTACGTCGTTGCCTGGCCCAGGCCTTTGGCGACTTGAGGGATGATGCCTTTTTCGGCGTAGATCGGACGGATCATTTTTCTTAAAAGCGGCAGCTTGCTTCTGAAAACGGCTGATCCGATCAAACAGAGGATTCCGCTGATGAACAAAACAATGTGCACGTTCCATCTGGCAGCCAGACTTCCGACCGCGATGCTGCCGATCGGCGCCATGCCCATGAACGCCATGGTATAAAAACTCATGACGCGCCCGCGCTTGTCTTCCTCGACGATCATCTGAATAAGGGTATTACTGGAGGCCATGTGCACCATGATGCTGAATCCGGAAACGAAAAGCAGTCCCAGGGACAGGGCAAAGATATTGGATAAGGAGAATGCGATGAGGCATAGACTGAACAGCACGGTGACCCGGCCGATCAGCCGTCCGAGTCCCAGAACAGTGTCGCGGCTGGCCAGAAAAATCGCTCCGGTTAAAGCGCCGAGCCCGGTCGCGGCCATCAGCAGGCCGAGGGTTTGCGGCCCGCCGTGAAAGATGTCTCTGGCAAAGACTGGCATCAATGTCTGCAGGCCGCCGCCCGTAAGGCTGACCAGCCCCAGCGTTATCAGCAGGATCCGGATTGGCACAAAGTTGAACGCGTAAGAAAACCCTTCTTTGATCCGGGAGAGGATATTGGCGGGGTTGATCTTTTTTTCACGCGGCTGGACGCGCATGGCGCACAGCGAGGCTAAGACCGCCAGGTAACTGAGCCCGTTCAGCAAAAAACAGATTCCTTCTCCGACTACGGCGATCAAAAATCCTGCGATGGAAGGCCCGATCAGCCGGGCCATGTTGACCAGAGACGAATTTAACGCGATCGCGTTTCCCAGGTCTTCTTTATTGTCGATCATCTCGATCAGGAAAGACTGGCGGATCGGGATGTCGAAGGCGTTGATCATTCCCAGAAACAGGCTGAGTACAATGATCTGCCAGATGGCTATTGTGTGAGTGAGGACCAGAGCGGCCAGGATCAGGGCTTGCAGCATGGAGAAAGACTGAGTCATGATCAAAAGACGGCGGCGGTCGTGCCGGTCAGCCGCTATGCCGGCCAGCGGCGAAAGAACAAAGGCCGGGATCTGCAGCGAGAATCCGACGAAGCCTAAAACAAAAATGGAATTGGTCATCCGGTAAGCAAGCCAGCTGACCGCGATGCTTTGCATCCAGGTGCCGACCAGCGAAACGCTCTGCCCCAGGAAAAAAAGGCGGTAATTTTTATTGCGCAAGGCGCGGAAAACGATCGTGATGTTATGCATAGGTTTAACCCTGTTCAAGTGGTGGATAGGAAGGGTTATTGTAGCACTGAATCCGGCTTCTAAACAACAAGCAAATTATATCAGGGTTGATGGAGCCCCACGGGCAGAACCCGTGGTCCCCATTTTCAGCCAGAGGCGCTGATCCGCCTCAGGAGGACATCCACGGTTAAAAGCCCAGTTGTTTTTGCCGGACAAATATATGAAAGAATCGTTCATTTTTTATGTTTTGTAATATAATTATTACGGAAGTTAAGGCCATAGATTCTAAAGAGGAGGGAGCACATGGAGCGATTTAGTAAAGACGGCCGATGGATTATACCATTGAGCAAAAGAGAAGATAAGAAATCAAAATATGAAGAAGATAAAGTCAGATATGTTATAAAAGAGGCTTATTGTCCGAACGGCTGCAACATCGTTGACGGGGAATATGAAATCAACGGATCTCCGGGGCTGCGGATCAAATTTAAAAGACCGGGACATGAGGGTGAGTTTGTGATCTCTGCAATCGAGGGGGATTTTACAAAAAAAATCTTATCGGGGGAGCTGAAGCAAGGCGTTAAAGATGAGCTTTTTTGCCCTCATTGCGGCACGATGTTTGAAACACTCGTTAATTGCAGCTGTAAGCCGGACGGGGATATGGTTGTTATCGGCTTAACGCCGAAATTGGATTTTAACAACGCAGTCACTTTTTGCAATGTCACGGGATGCGAGAACGGGCTTTTTATTGATTCAGGAGAAATTATCAGGCGCGTCAGATTAAGCGGTTCAATGTAAATCGGACAGATAGCAACGCGGGACCGAAAAAACGGATTGAGTATTGGGTATTGACGAAATTGAAATACATAGAAATAGAAATCTCAAAAAAGATATGACGGGGAGATAGAACAAAATTTCATAGTGGCCTTTCTGTTTTTATGTTTTTCCTTTTCAATGTATTTCAACGCATTTTTAATTGTTTTTATATGTTTCACTTTGCGATCTGTTCTTTGTGTATTGTTTGGAGTCTGTTTATTTCTATCTGTTTCCACGTATTTCAACTTTAATGTCTTTCTATTTGTTTCTATATGTTTCACTTTACGATTTGTTCTTTGTTTATTTTTTCCTCCTTCATCCTTCTTCTTTCTGTATGCGTTGCCCCATCAGCACCACTGTTCTCTCAAGGCATTTGGCCACGTAGGGCTGTGTTCCTAGGGATTCAAACCCGAACGATTTATAAAAATGCTGCGCTCGTTTATTTCCTTCCCAAACCTGAAGCCAGATGTAATCCAGGCCGATCTCCCGGCATAAGGCGATCGCTTTTTTAAACAGGCACGATCCGATCCCGCGGCCTTCATAGCCGACTCTGGTGTATAAGCGAACCAGTTCAACCGCAGCTGTGCAGGGGGGAAGCGCGGGCGGAGCCGGCAGGGGTTCAAGGTGCGTGTATCCGGCAATGCCGTTTTCATCTTCTGCGATCAAGTAGATCACCTGCTTTTGTTTGATGGTTTTTTTCAGGGTGTCCGGCGAGAAAGCCGTCTCGCAATATTGAAGTAACTCTTCAACGGAGAGGGTTGATCGGTAGGCATGAACAAAGGACTCTGTCGCCAGCTGGGAGAGCGCTTCAATGTCGTGTTCTTTTGCTGTTCGGACCGTGATGGGCATGGACAGTATTATAGTCTTTGATGGGCGTTTGTCAAAAAGGAGTCAGCGGAGCGAAACGACCTGCAGCAGAAGGGGCAGGATCCGGCAGGAAAAAAACGAGGGGAGCAGTGTTTCCTGTTGTTTAAAAGAGGTTCAGCGGATAGAATACAGCTGCGTTTAAATTTAAGGGGAGAGGGATATGGATAAGAAAAAAATATTAGTCGTTGATGATCAGCCGGGCGTGCAGCTCTTATTGAAAACGCGGCTTGAAGCAGAAGGTTATGATATTGTTCAGGCAGAGGACGGAGAAAAGGGGCTTTGGCAAGTCCTTGAGCATCAGCCGGATCTTATTTTGACGGATGTCTTAATGCCGAAAATGAACGGCATTGAATTTCTGAAAAGGTTGAGAGGGCTCCATGGGGGAGAAACGGTTCCTGTGATTGTGATTTCCAAGCGCGCTTTGATGAAAGACTGTTTTGATGAGGAGGCCATCGCGGGTTTTTTCGCGAAGCCCTTTGACATGGATGCGCTGCTTGAGAGAATAGCAGCTATTTTTAAGAAACAGGGCTTTTTGGATTATTTGGAAGCGGCCAGAAAGAAGGTTCAGGAAAGCTCTGATTCTTCCGGGCAAAGAACTGAACCGCAGGGTAGAAAAGTGAACACGTGCAAGAAATGCGGAAAAGAGCGAATCGCGGAAGTTGAACATTGCCATAGATGCGGCTGCTCGGAGTTTCTTATAAGGATTGTTTATGATTAAGTAAGGATTTCCGGTTTTTAAAAAGAGAGAAGCAATGAAAAATGCCCTGACCAGAACGGTTCAGGGCGTTTTAATAAGATGACCGGCAGGATCAAAAGTTAAAATAATCGGGGGGCGTGTCTCTTTGTAAGTGCATCCTTGCAGGTTTTTTTGGGAGCTGGACAATAAGCCCGGGGGGAAGGAAGAATTTGCAGAGGCCAGCGCTGCCTTTATTCTTTTCGTGTTTTCACATTTTAGGCCCGGGGTCTATATGTTATAATGCCCACGTAAGATTTTTCCCTAGGCGAAACAACACCGGCGATTCTCACGATGGATCATACTGCTGAATTAGGATTCAAAGAGCTTCTTGTTGGGCTTCGGATAGCCCTGGAGAACGGCGCCACCTATTCCCTGGAACATTCTATTTTTTTAAGGTCTCTTGAAGAGTGTAAAAAGAGATTGGATACCATTCTGGTTGCTTTCCGGTCGGTCGAGATCATGGTCGCCCCGCATTATTTGGTCATCGATGACATGAAATTTGAGAACGACAGTTCCTACGAGCAGTTAGCGCACTTTCTTCATATCCGCAGCATCAAGAGCATTAAATTTGAACGCGGGGTGGAGATGGAAGAGCTGAAATATTTTCTCTCCAAGATGTCGTTGCGGTCCAGGAATATTCTGGAAGAAGGAGGCATGGCGCATCTGCTGCAGGATAAACATATCGTTCATATCTCAGCGGGCATGCTGGATTATTCGGACATTTTGAAGAGCACAAAAGAAGATAAAGATGTGTGGGCCTATCTCTTGCGTAAGGCGGTGGACGCCGGCAGCCAGGAGGAAATGGAAGCGATCGCGAATAATTTTGAGCATATGCTGCGCAGTGTGGACACAAAAAATTTATTCGAGGCCGGGGAGTTTCAACAAGCGGTCGAGGATTTACTGGACAAGCTGCAGCAAACGAATGAAGCGGCGTTCATTGAATGCACCCGGGCGCTCTGTGAGGCCCTGGCCAGATATCTGGAGACGGCCGGGGACATGGTTTTGCCTGAACGGCTCGCAGGGTTTCTCCGGTCTTTAAACGCCGAGGACTTCGCCGGTGTTTTATTAAAACAATTGCTGGCTGCGGATACGGCGCAGATCACGGTTTTTAAATTATACGAGCAGTTATTGACGCCGGAGCATCATGAGGCGATCGCCCTGTTCCTGGGGAAAAAGATCGAGGCAAGGGTTTTGCCGCAGATCAATCTTGCCTGGCTGGAGAAGATCAGCGGTTTGTTGGAGCAATCCCCGGAAAAGGTCATCCTGACGTATTACGCGCCGGTGATCCTGCGATACAGGAAAATTTTTGCCGAAGAGGACTGCTTTCGTTTTGATCAAGACAAGATCCTTTCGCACTACAGGGCGGCCCTGATCGGCCTGCTTGCCCAGGAGGACGAAGCGGAATGGTTTGACCTGATCATTGATCATATTCTGTTGGAATGGGAGGCGGTCCCCGAAGAAGAAAAAAAGAATTTCTATCAGAAGCTTTTTGAGATACGTTCGTTCAAGAAAAAGGGAGGCTCTCCCCTGGAGCCGGCCCTGCAGAAGCTGGACAAGTTCGTTATTCATTATATCGAAGGGCGCATGTTGGCAGGCCAGGAGAACGTGGAATTGGAGGAGTTCCTGAAGTTGTTCAGTGAGGGGACCATGCTGGCGGATGCTTATCTCAGCAAAATATTTCAGGAAGAAGATCTTCGGCCGAGTATCTTGAATTTCTTTTTTACTTTTTATTCTAGCGATTCCGCTTTTTTTTATGAGCGGCTGAACGACAAATTGTCCGACACTCCGTTCCTTTTGCGGTTGATCGAGAACTTAAAAGACAGCCCGGAGTCTTCGGTGCTCGGGGTCCTGAAAAATCTTTTTTCCTGCCCGAATCCCTATATCAAAACCGAAGTGTTCAAACGGATGGAGAAACTGAAGGTCTATGATCAGGATTTTTTGATGTCGGTGCTCGGAGATAAGGGCAGCGGGAGCGCGATCCGGGAACAGGCTTTGGCGGTCCTGATGAAGGATCCACTGGCGAAGACAGCGGCGGCGGAGGTGCTCCTGTCGCAGGCCGGTCCTTTCGGCAAGAACAAAGATCTTTTGACCGAAAATATCCGGATGGTTGGCCGGGTCGGCTTGAAAGAGGCGGTCCCTTTTTTGGCCGGCCTGAAGAAGGAGGGTTTTTTGTGGTGGAACAGCAAGGTCAGCACAGAAGCGTTACGGGTTTTGGAGAAATGGAATTATGGAAAGAATTGAGGATTTCTTAAGAGGGTTTTCCGCGTGCATCGCGGCGGCGAAGATGTATCCTGTCACGCATCCGCAGTTCTCCAAGGTGAGTGATGTCGCTTATTCCCATCTGCGTTATATTCTTGATGAAAAAGGGGAGCTCATCATCGGCCTGGTGGAAGATGAGATCGTTTGCGAAAATCAGGTGTTGTTCAAGATCAGTAAGATCATGGAGCTTCTGATTACGCACGCGAGGAAAAAGGCCATTGAGAAATTTTATTTTTATTCGGATGTTCGCAAGGAGGACTTCGTTCATCTCATTTCATTTTTGCTGTCTCCCGAAGAGATATCGGGGGATGTGGACGAACAGCTGCAGTTGGCGGGCGTTGAGCATATTAAGGTGAGCCGGCTAACGACTCCCGATGGCGGGCAAAAAAAGAAAAGAGTGGAGGGGTTATCGCCTTATGAAAACGCCCTGCAGGATCTGCTGGAGTTTTATGAGAAACTCGGCGCGCAGAATCCTGATATCGCGGGGATCCACCAGGATCTGAAACTCATTGTTTTGACTGTCCGGGATAAGCTGGCGGGGAAGTATGCTGACTTTTTGTCCCAGCAGCTTTCTAAAGAATATTCCCCTGACGTGGTCCGGGCGCTGAATATCGGTATCCTTTCGGTCACGGTGGTTTCTAAGATCGGATTCAGTTCCGAGGAGGTGATGGCCTCCGGGGTGGCGTCCTTGCTTTATCATGCCGGACAAGGTTCAAACGGCGCAGGGGTTCCTTCAAGGCAGAATTTTTTGCGCAGCGCTAAAATGCTTTTACGGCATAAGGAACATTTCGGGGCATTGCCGGTGGTCGTTGCCTTTGAGCGCAGCCAAAGGGAGGCGACCGGGATGCATACTGTTTCGGCAATCATTCTGGTCTGTGAAGGCTATGAAAATATTATGACCCAGCCCGGGGGCAGGGAACAAACTCCGGAAAGGATCCGGCAGCTCCTGGCCAAGGACAGGGCGGCAGGAGTTGCTCCCAAACTGATCGAACGGTTCTGTAAGATTATGGGGATCTGATTGAACGCGTAGAGCGGAGAGCAGACAACGGGGACAGGTCGGCTGGATGAGAGGAAAACAGGACGGTCCATTCGGCGAAAGAAAGAAACAATGATGCGCAAAGCTCAGGCGATGAAAAGTTATCCGTATTATTTTTTCCTGTTCATTCTGACCGGCGTTGTGTTGACGGGCTGCGCCAAGCCAGCCGCCCATATAGCCACGGACGAGAATCTTGTGACGATCAATGTGGGCAGACACTCTTTAGTGGCTGAGGAAACCGGTTATTTGACCGAGACATTTTTGATCATGGGAGGGTTTACCCCTGATTCAGAAACAATGGCCTTTTTTACGGCGAATTTTTTAGCGATCCCTAATGATCAGGCGCAGAGATTGATCAGCAAATACGGAGATATATCCCGTTGCAAGACGAGGGGTGCCGCCGAAGCTCAGCGGCTCAGCAGGCCGATTACCTTTTTCGCTGAAAACGCGGAGGTTAAAGAGATCATTTTAAAGACCGTCCAATTGGCGAACGGGAGTGCCTGGCCGGCTATTGAGATCAGCGGGGTAGAACTTAAGATCGTTGAGCATAAATACGGCGAGATGAATTTCAGCATGAGCGGGATGGGAACGTATTATCTTATTAATGAGATAAATATTCTCGAATAGAATGATGAGAATAAAGGGATTCTGGAAAAAGTTTTATGAAGAAGGAGCTTAAAGAGAGATAGCCGGTATGAAGAATTTGGGCATAAGCGAGGCTCACGGGAGAGCGATAAACGCGCGTTGTTGAATCAATTATACGGTTTGCGTTGTTTGTTCTTTGACAGGGAGTTGATTAAGCGGCCATGGAGAGGATTTTGGCCCAGCGGCCCTGGATGGTCGAGATGTCCTTGAGTTCAGGGATA
>JBBRHV010000053.1:0-16107 GCA_038222225.1 Candidatus Omnitrophota bacterium | reverse complement strand
GACAACGAGGTCGATCAAAAATGCCGCCCCCCTCTTTGAGACAGCCGCCTGTTTAAAATTCCCAGTCTCGAAAACAGAGGTCGATGCGTCCATCTGTTTTTCTCTCTTCTGCCGATCAGCGGTTTCCGCGGCATGGCGCAGTTTCGGATGAGAGGTCTTTAGCAACATGATAAAAAGCATCCCGATGCCAAATACAAAGAAGGCTCCGGCCACCGCAAACAATGTGGAATAATGCCCAGCCGTCTCGACAACCCAATCCCCCAGCTCCTGAATCTCTTCCAATTTTGTTTTTTCGCGCAACGGATCCGGCAGCGCCTCCTGCAGCTTCGCGATAAAAACGTCAGGCGCACGAAACCCCGACTCCTGAGAGCTGTAAACATCTTTCCATGCCAAACGGTATTCGCCCTGATCATAATACATCTTTGCCCGGCGCGCATACGCCAACCCGTTGGTTTTATCTGCCTTCAAAACTGTTGTGTAATCGTAAATCGCATCCTCTAATTTTCCGTTTTTCCAATGAGCGTTTGCACGATCAAGAACCACACTTAAATCCCGGGGATCCAGATCCAGCGCCTTATCATAGGCTTCAACGGCATTGGAGAAATATTCCATCTGCATATATGTTTCCGCCAGCTTGACCCAAATATTTGTTTTATCCTGGCGCATGGCCAAGGCCGCCTTATAATCATTTGCCGCCTTTGAAAACTCCTTCATTTCAAAATAAAGATTACCGCGGAAAAACAGGAACTTTCCGGATTCCGGATTCAGCTGAACAGCTCGATTGAAAAACTTCAAGGCCTCCGGATATTTCTCTTCAGCCGCCAAAGCGACAGCCTGCCGGAAAATTTCATTGGGGTCCTCCTCAGGAGTTAAAATCGGCTTCCGGGCTTCCGTCTCTTCAATGTATTTTTTTAGCCGCTCGACACTTAAAGGACCCATACTGCTAAAACGGATTTTCAGAACGCTTTGGTCCTCACGCTGGAGCTTAACATATTCATCGGTATACCCGACGATTTCACCCTCCACTACCTGGCCGCCGTCCAATACAATTCGCAGCGCCCAAGCGCAATCCGCGCAAAGGGCCGCATACAGAGCCATCAATCCGGCCATACAATACATCACTTTTTTCATACAAGTCCTCCCGCCTTTAAGAGCAATCGGCAAATGGAATATTAAGATTAAAAATCTCTGCCATAACATAATCCAACGCCTTCATATACGGAGCCAAATGCTCCTCTAAATCAGCATCCCGTGATTCTTTGAAAAATGTTTTAATTTCCGGGTTGCGCACATTATATAATCCGGCGTTCAACGGCCGGCCAGGAAATCGCTTTTTCAGATAGTGTATATATAGCGGCAGCTGAAACGACCGCACCTGCTCATAAATAGATTTTCTCGACAGCTCCAAACGCTGAATGTCCTCCGGTCCTTTGGGAAAAACATCCACGCTGCCGGTCTTGTAATCCAGGATCATCACCGTCCCGTCGTCCATCAGATCAACACGGTCAACCTTATAAACAAATTTCACCGTTCCGCAGGATAAGGCGATCTCACCATCAAACTGGCTCTCAATATGCAGTACTTGTTTCACTGAACGGGCCGCCTCAAAGTCCAAAAACCGGTTGATCCGCTCTTCAATGACCGCCTTGAGCAAAAAGGCATCCGGGCGCAAACTTTTACCGAACGAATTATTATAACGGGTTATAAATATTTTTTGAACATCATTACGGAATTTTGTATCCCGCACCGGAAAACGTCCGATGAAGGGACGGAACGCTTCCTCAAAGAGTTCATGAATAAAAATGCCGACTTCCCGATTTTCCGGCTCATTCAGCAGATCCTCCTGCTCACGCAGCCCCAGAACATAGGCGAAAAAAAACTCCATCGGATTACGCAAATACAGATTGATGCTGGAAGCCGAAAAACAATAGTGCTTTAAAAAATCGATCATCGGCGGCGTCTTTGAAATCATCCGCTCAAAACGCTTGGGTTTCACGCAAAACCGCGGCCTGGAAACCGAAACCGCCTGGATCTGCCCCACGGTCTTCTGTTTTTCCCAAACTAATTCTTCGACAAAGCGACTCCGCTCTCTCTCGGAATTCTCCTGAAAAATCAAATGCACGCTCTTCGCAGAAGAGATCAGACGCATAAAGCCGTAGCGCTGAATTTCTTCTTCCTGCTCAATGCGGTCTAATCCTAAACCGATCATCACATCCCGGGGGATCAATGCTTCATACACATTCAGCCGCGGAAGAGACCCTTCATTGGTGTCAAGCACGATCACATGATCAAAATTCAAAGAACGCGTCTCAAAAAGTCCGAGGATCTGAAGCCCTTTAAGCGGAGAACCGCTGAAAGCCACGATTTCCCGTTCAACGGAATGCATGAAAATTTTAAAAAGATCCCGCCGGGGAAAGGTCTCCTTTGCAAAACTTAAACCACGGAGATCATCAACAAAATCATACATCTTTGCGGCAATGCGCGTGTTCAAAGGATACTGGGATAAAACGCTCCCTTCAACAAAGCAATCCAGCCAGTGTGACAAGGCCTCCGCCAAAGACACGCAATCCTGAAGGCCTTCCCACTCTTTGAAACAAATATTATGCATCCTGCTCAACAGGTCGCAGACACCCTCACGGGAGATTTTTTCACCGGCGGCTTCGGCCCCCTCCCTCACCTGATCAAAAAGAACGTCACACGTTTCCAGATCTTCCAAATGAAGAAACAGGCATCCGGACAAGGACGTTTCAATGCGTCCGGCCAGGATCTCTTCAACCGTATGGATCAGAATATGCGAAATCTGTGACGAGCCTCCGACCGTCAAACTTTTCACCAGTGGGTGCCGTACCACATTCAGAAAATCCGGCGCGTAATATCCATGCGCTCCCGAGGATTCCTGAGCCATAAAAATTTTTTCCAGTAAAGAAACCACCGAGCTTCGCTTTAACGGATACCCCATCGAAATATTGAACTCCGAGGCAACGCTGCTGATTTCAGAAACAAGCGGGATGATCTGCTGTGCATCCGGCAGGACAACAACCGTACGGTCCAGGTCCTGAATCCCTCCCAGGATCTGGCGCACGGCGGAAACCTGAGAGTGATAGTCTGCCGCTGAATGCAGCTTAAGTTCAAAATCCGGACGCTGAAGCTGCTCCCCTTCACGGATGGGACACCCCAGCTTGCGCGATATCCGTTCAAAAACCGGCCAACGCCTCTCATCCCCCTGAAAAATCAAACAGGCCTGCCTTCTCTTATAAAAATCCAGAATGACCTGTTCTTCTGAACGGTTCAGATAAAAAAAGTTTGCAAAAATAATTTCCTCGAAATCCTTAAGTTCTAATGAGCCAGACAGCTGAGCGGCTCGATAATACTGAAAACCCCTTGAATAGATCTGATCGGCAAGCATCTGTTCGTGGAATTTCTCCCGCAAAACAACAATGTGCCGCAAAAGCCGGTTCACATCCTCCGGCACATCATAGCCGAGCGCCGCATTCTCCTCCACGCCGACAAGCTTCTCAGAAGACACCAATTCCAAATCCAGCTGTTCGATAAAGGCCAACAATTCCTGCGCCCAAGGCAAAAATTGAGCAAACGTCTCTCTTCCCTTTAATAACAACGGCGCATGCCGGCAGACCAGATCGTAGATGCGGTACGCCAAGTCCATATCCTGCGATAGAACAAACGGCTCTTTTTGAAGCACCAACCGTGACATCAATTCATCGATCGAAAAAAAATGCGGCGGAAAATACTGACGGCCGATCCGTTTGGCCAACTCGCGTTTCAAAAAAAGCGCCGGCCTTCGTCCGCCGAAAACAATGGCCAATCGGCGCAAATCCTTCCCCTGACGGATATATTCCCGTTCGATATGATCCGCTATTCTATCTAAGAACGGATCGCAGAAACTGTATGTCACAACACCCGGCATCATTTTCCTTTTTTAAGACTCTTGAACAACGACTTTTGAAAAACTGTCCAGATACAGCAGGACCCCTTCAATCGTGCGCCCGGGAAACATTTTTTTCAAAAGATCCATATAAACCCCGATCTGTTTGATATGAGACTCTTGTTGAGCGGCGCTCATTTTGTAATCCACAACGCGCACCCGGCCTTCCTCAACGATCAGCCGGTCCATACGGTGGATCCGGCCGAACTCATCCACGATTTCCTGTTCGCACAGGATCTCTCCCTCTTTAACAGAAAATAAATCCGCGCAATCCTCCCGAAGAAGCAGCGCCTTCACGATGTTAAGATGTTCAGAAAAATCATGCACCATTGGAAACTTTCCGCGCACGACACACAAAGCCCCTTGCAGCCGTTCATCAACAGGCTGACCTCCTACAGATTCCAAATTCTGCAAAAGCGCGTGAAGAATATTTCCCTGCCGGATCGATGCCCGGTTCTTTATGCTTTGAGAATCCGCCTCAAATTCATATTCCAAAAACTTGATCCAATCCCGATAAACCGGCGGCGAAAGCACAACATACTCCATCTCTGATCTTTTTTTCGGACGCTGTTCTTTTTCCTGGCGCAGAGGAGCCCCCCGGTCATAACACTCTTGCGAAATAAGAAAGCTTGCAATATTTATACTGCTGCCGGACCGTTCCGGTATCCAAATGAACATTTCTTCAACCGCCCGGGTCAACGCGACATAGGCGTTATTCAATTCCGAAAAAAAAGAATCAATATATTCTCGCGCACGGACCTCCTCCAAATGCTGTGAAAATTTCAGATACTTGGATTTAATTCTGTATAACCCCAGCTTCTCGGCGCGGGCATCCACAATAAAGGCGCGCTGCCCCAAACTGCTCCCGCTGGTCTGCCCAACCCGGACCGACATTTCAAAAAACGGCAACAAAACAACCGGGAACTCCAGCCCCTTGGCCTTGTGGATCGTCATCACGCGGATCGAATCTGAACCGGCGACATTCACATAAAGATGCTCATGCTCATTGGCTTCATAATATTCCAGGAAGGCCGTTAGATCGCTGGCCTCGCTCTCATAACGCTTGATCATTTCCAAAAACTGCATTACAAATCCCTGCTGATCCGCGAAATGCTCGAAAATTTTGAATCCCTCGATCATGCTGATCACCAGCTCATAAACCGGATAAAATCCCGCTCTTTTGAAATACGCCTCCACGGCCGCCTGCCACAATTGGGGATACTGTTGACGAAACGCCATATAAACATAAAATGACCCATCCCGGCGCATGGAGGAACGCAGGCTGAACAAAAAATCCCTCATCTCATCTGTGGACATATTTACCGCACGGCAAAAAACATCCCCCATCACAAACGATGAAAATGCAATATTATCACTCGGTGAATTTAAAAATTTCAAAAACAGAACCAGCTGCTGAACAATGAAATGTTCTTTGATGTTGAGGGTCCGCTCTGATTCCACGGCGATCCCTTCCTCGCTCAGCCAGGAGGTCACCGTTTCAACGTCATTATTATCCCTCGTCAAAATCGCGATCTGACCGTACGCATATCGCCGGCTTAAATCCTGAATCTGCCTCAGAAGATCTTCCCGAACCTGCTCCTGCCGCTCCGCCAATACGGTTCCGGCCACATACCGAACACGGACATGCCCGCCCTTTTTCTGCGGCAATGTCTCCTGCTGGGAATGCCCGAACAAAGATCCCAATCGCGTGAAATCTTCTGCCGTAAAATGAACGATATCCTTTTTCTTTTTTTCCTCTTCATGGGTCTGCTTGTCGCGCACAAAACGCTCCAGATTCGCCAAAGAAAACACCTGATTATTAAAATCCACCAGCGTCTGAAAACTCCGGTAATTGGTTTTCAGCACTTCCTCCTGAACATTGAATTGCCGCAGCGACTCCTTCACCTCATCAAAAAGGCGGACTTCTCCGCCGCGGAATCCATAGATCGCCTGCTTTTTATCTCCCACATAGAAGACGGTTCCACCGGTCGACAAGGCCTCCTCCGCCATCGCAGACAGATTCTGCCACTGCAGCAAGCTGGTGTCCTGAAACTCATCAATTAAATAATGACGGAACCGAGTGGCCAGGCGGTAGTATAATTCTCCGGCGGTTATGCCTTCCTCTTCAAACAACATATGCGCTTTCTTATTGAGTTCCTCCAAGAAAAGCACGTCATCCTGACGGGCCGCCTCCTTGAACTCCGCTAAAACATTATAAAAGATCTCTAAGTAAGGATTAAACGATGCGCACGCCTCCGCTTCACTCACCGCGCGCAGGTCTTCCCGCAGGTCCTCCCAGGCGTCCTGTACAGCCCTGGGAAGATCGGCTCCGGAACGGATCGGGAACTCCAGCCGCGAAAAATAATCCGGCAATGAATCAAAATCAAACCCGCGATGGTATTTTCCGATGAAGCTGTCAAAACTTTTCAAGAAACGGCCGTCGGTCCCTCCTTCGGGGCATTGAGCACGAAGCCGTTTAAACTTTTCAAATGTCTTCGCCTTCATCGTCAGCAGATCTTCAGACAGAGGAAAAATAAAAAAATCTTTGGCATAGATATTACTCTGCTGATAAAGCGCAAACAGCAATCCCTGAATATCTTTTTTTGGAAACCAGCTGGACTTGTTTTCCAGAAATAAATATTGTCTCAAAAAATTTTCAAAGAGACCGGAGATCCGCGCATCGGAGCCGGCCCGGTCAATCAGCCGGTCCAGGCTGTAACACATGTATTCAAACGCGTCATGACGGATCTTAAAACGCGCGGACAGGCCGATCTTGAAGGCGCACCCCGAGAGAAGCGCGTTAATAAAAGAATCAATGGTCTGCACCTGAAAAAAATTATAATTCAGAATGATCTCATCCATGATCCGGTGGGCATTTTCACGGACTGTTTTTTTGTCGATCTTCAGAGGCTCTACAATTTCTTTCTGCTCGTCCGGCGAAAGCAAATCAAGCGCAATGCGTTTGAGAAAATCAAGAATACGGGCCTTCATCTCAAAGGCCGCCTTGTTGGTGAAGGTGATGGCTAAAATCTGGCGAATGGAATTGGAGCCCGCTATTCCCCCGATCAGCATCAACTGCACATACCGTTTTGCCAACGCAAAAGTTTTACCGGAACCGGCAGACGCTTCTACAACGCGCAATTCAGGGGATTGAATCATGAACAAAACCTTCTCACTCTAGCGACTCCTTCTCTTTTTTCATCTTCTTTCGAATATACGCCTTGATCCATTCAATGTTCCTGATCGGCCAACAGAGTGCGATGCCGCCAAAGAAGCCTGCAAAATGCGCATAAAAGACCGTCTCCCCCGGGCGCAAGGGAGTGCCTCCGTAAAGCAGCTGAAACACACAAAACGCGAAAAACATCAGCACAGGGGGTATCCAAAATTCTCTGCGGAAAGAACTGACATCAATCAACACGTACAGCGGCTGATCCAGGAAAAAAACCAGATAACTGGCAACCAAAAAACTCAATAAACCGCTCAATCCGATCTCCGCGATATGACTCCCTGCCGGCGTCACAAGCGCCTGGCCCCCATTGGCAATCAGGACGGCGGCACCCGCCAAAACACAGAAACGCCACGCCCCACAGCGGTTTTCAAAATTAAATCCTAAAACCCAAAGAAAAATCACATTGCCGGCAAGATGCCAGATGTTCTTATGCGCCAAGGCGCTTTTCAAACAATCCAAAAAATTCATTCGATACACATAGAGCCGATAATCTAAAAACCAGCTCCTCATATCTCCCCTGGAATGAATGAATAAATAAACTAAAACACTCAAGGCAATCAGTGCGATCGTTGCCTTGGGCTTCTGTTCAAGAGCCAATTTATTTTTCCACCATGTAGGCTTCATTGTTCCTCCTTCAAGGAAACGGACAGAATCGTATCCAGCACAATTTCCTTCTGATCCATCACGATCGAATAGCCCATGACGACACCCGGATCCTTAAAATCCAGAACACGATAATCTTTGCGGATATCCGGAAATTCTTGCGCGCCCACCGCCATAAGATTGGCCTGAATAAAATGATCCTTGTAAAAATACGTCACGAAATCCGATACATTTGTAAATTTATACCGGCGAATTTCAACCTGGGCCGAACTTCCTTGAAGAAAAAAAATGACCTCCATCGGGTCGCCGAAAGCCTGTTCCATCTTTTGAATGACATCACCGCGCCGTTCTCCGATCATCAGCTGCGCGGAATAAGATTCCCCCGCCGTCTGCCGTTCATTGGGAAGGGTTGTAGACATACATCCTGCGCACAACACAACACACACCAGGGCCCCTGCTCTTAATGTCATGATTAACTCTCCGCTTTCTTGAAAGGTTCAACATGGGTGGAAATAAACGTCTCGCGTCCAAAACGCGCATGAAGCTTCTGTTCGACTGCCGTGGCAATATCATGGGCTTCGACAATCGTCAGCGTCGGCTCCACCCAAATATGCAGTTCAATGGCAGCCCGGTGGCCGATCCGGCGCGTCCTCAACTTATGCGGATTCTCTGCCCCCGGGACAGAGGCCACCAAATTCATAATTTCCTGCTCAATGTCAGAAGAAAGAGACCCTTCAGAGAGATCAAAAAGACTTTGACGGATAACAGAAACCGCGACTTTAAGAATAAGCACGGAAACAATCACTGCCGCCAGCGGGTCAAGAATCCTCCACGATTCCCCCAAAAGAATCGCTCCGGCAATTCCCAGCATAACCCCAATTGATGAAAACGAATCGCTGCGGTGATGCCACGCGTTAGCAATGAGCGCCTGATTCTGAATACGCTCGCCGATCGCCACTGTTTCACGAAAAAGCCATTCTTTACTGATCACTGAAAGCAATGCGACCGCACAGGCAAACCAGCCCGGCGCCTGCATCGTCTTTCCATGAAGCACCTCGAAAATCTTGATTCCTCCCTCGATCATGATCGCCGCACCAACAGCAAAAAGGAACAGCCCGATAAAGGCCGATACCATGGTCTCGGTCTTGCCATGCCCGTAGTCATGATCTTCATCGATCGGTTTTGCCGCAGCCCGAATGCCCCACAGCAGAGCCACATCCGTCGACATATCCGAAAAGGAATGACAAGCATCCGCAATAATCGCATGACTATGACTCACATATCCGGCAAACAGCTTCAATGACGTAAGAAAAATATTCAGAACAAGCCCTTGAATTGTGATCACATTGGCTTGCTCCACACGGCTACCCAGCATAAACACCTCCCTTAAATAAATAGCACTAAGCCACTAGACACCAAGACACTAACAGCATCAAAAACATCGAGACCGATTCAGGCAAAGACAAAAACTAGAAATGACCCTCATTTTAAATCTACTCTGTTTCCAGCATCTATCAGCATATCAATACATTTCACCAATATCTTGGTGTCCCAGTGTCAGAGTGTCTTTTTATTGTTTATAATACGCCATGGCTTCCGGAATTCTCCGCTCAATTTCTGCTATTCTTGAAGTGGGCGCCGGATGTGTCGATAAAAATTCCGGCATTCTTCCCTTGGACTGTTCATTCATGCGCTGCCAAAATCCGACCGCCGCGTGCGGGTCATATCCGGCACGCGCCATGAGAATTAACCCGATCCGGTCTGATTCGCTTTCCTGAAGCCGGCTATGGGGAAGCACATACCCCAGCGTCGTTCCCACCCCGTAAGCCGCAAGCCACAAATACTTTGTCTTTTCACTTTCCTTATTCAAAGCGGCATTCAGCGTCACCCCTCCCAGCTGAACCATCAGGATCTGACTCATCCGCTCCCCTCCATGATTAGCGATCACATGACCGATCTCATGCGCCATCACCGTCGCTAACCCGGCATCGTCCTGCGCAACCGGAAGAATACCCGTATACACCCCGACCTTCCCTCCCGGCATGGCAAAGGCATTGACATTCTCCGGATCCTCGATCAGCTTGAATTCCCAGTCAAAATTTTTGATATCCGCGCCGCGCCCCATTTCCCATAAAAATTCTTCCGTAGCCCGTGCGACTTTTCCCCCGACACGTTCAACCATATCAATCTTGCCTTGATCCGTTGAGAGCTTGGACTCTTTGATCAGCTTGCTGAAACTATCGGTGCTCATGGAAATCAGCTGGCCTGCCGGGATAATAGAGAACTGGGACCGTCCGGTAATCGGAACCGTAGCGCACCCCAATATGAGCAGCACAAAAAACCATAACGTAAAATTTTTAAATTTTTTCATAACCCACCCCATCCTATTGTTGCGAAACCTGACCGATCAATTCCTGCAATTTTTTCTCATAACGGCCGAAACAAACCGTCGTGACCCCATCCACCGAAGCCTTACCCTCCAAAAGAAGCTCACAGCACAGGATCAGAAGGTCTCCGGTCTCAATCAAATAATGTTCATCGCCTTGGCGTGCCAGCACCTCGATCTCTTCCACATGATGACGTATAAGCTCCAACAGGCGTTGCTCATGAGGTTTGTGCGCCAACCGGTTGTACTTCAGCGACAGCTGATGGATCCCCTTGATCCGATCCAGCGCTTCAGGAAAAAATACATGTTCAGACATTTTCCCTCCCCTCTAAGCGCGCAACAGAAACAGGCACCGCAACGCTTAAATACTGTCCCAATTCATCAAAAATTTCCTGCCACCGCTGAGCAGACGCGCTACCTTCCGCGGCCTTCTTCTTCATACCATCATAATGATTCTTGGCTGTAATAAAATAAATATTTTGCGGTTTTCCTAAATCCGGATTCAGCTTCAACGGCTTCATGCACCTTAAAATCATGCTCGCCTGGCGCAACAAGCGGACGTCTTTGGGCCTCAAGGCAAAACGGTCCATGATCTCCTTCAAGCGCCGGCTGACAAAAAAGGCAACCGTTACCCGGTCGATCTCCATCGACCATTCCAAAATTTCATCAACCAAATCCTTCAAACGCTTAAAATCAATCGGGTCTGCCGAAAGAATCCTCAATAAGTCTGTATTCAGCATGACGGAAACGGTATTGGCCAAAACCTTCGGCAACGGAACATGCAGCTGCTGGACAACTTCAATGATCGAACGGTGGTGTTCATTAATATCGCGCATGCACGTCTCCACCTCATGCAACGAATCATCCAGCAACCGATACAAGATCCGGGTTTGATCATCTTTAAATAAATGCCTCAAGGAAAACGGCCCTGCCTCAAAATACTCTTTCATCAAACGCACAACGTCCCGGCGCTTCTCTTTCCGATAGGCCTTTGCTGTTTTTTTCTGAACCTCCATGAATTCTTCCTGCTGCATCGTCGAACTCACCGCCGCAAACAGATCATGCCCTCCCAAATGAAGGACAGAAAAAAATAGATGCTTTTTTTCATCCGTAATTTTGGAGCGCACCGCGATCTCACCAAACGCCAATTTTGTTTGCCCTTCTTCCCACAGTTCATAAGACTGCCTCCTGACCTCATAACAATAAACATCAAAAGCCTGGGGAAAATCTTCAAACAAAGACATCATAGCATAGTGAGCGCCCACCCTCTGAATGTCTAAAACAGCTGCAACGGCTTTTTCCTTAAAGACATCTGCGCCATTTTTATACTCCTCGAGATTGCTGAATGCCTCTTTCAGCTGCGCGATAAAATCAAAGGAAATATCCTCTTTGGTCACTTCCTTATGCAGCTGAAGCGCCTTGGCCGCATACTGTAAAATCTGCACCGTCTCAATCCCGGAAATCTCATCAAAGAACCATCCGCAGCTGGTATACATCAGCATCGCATAACGCTGCATTTCTAAAAGATGCAGCGCTCTAATCCGTTGTGCGTCGTTCAAACTGGACGATGCCTGGCGTTTAAAAAACCGGTTTACGCTCTTAGGGCTGCGGTCTAAGATCACATCAATATAACCGTCCCGAGCCTCCCACGGATCTTTTAACAGACCGGCCATTTCACGTTCAAAAACTTCCGCTAAAGAATCCCGCAACGTATCTAAGGCCCCGCGTAAGGGAGCGCGCCATTTCTGATTCCAGCCCGAATGCCCGCCGGAACAGCACCCGCAGTCCGTCCTCCAGCGTTCCACCCCATGAATGCAGCTCCAGGAGGACCGTTCGATAATGTCCACTTCATATTCCGGAGGATGCCTCTCTAAGAACTCAGCATAAACCGTTACGCAGACACCGTAACGGTTTTCAAGTTCTTTCAGACAAACCGCCAGCGCCATATCTCCGAACCGGTGATGATGGCCGTAAGACTCTCCATCAGTGGCGATATGAACCAGCTGCGGACCATCGCCCTCCTCAAAAACATCCACCAACCGCCTGGAAAAACCCCGCCCGTCATTCAACAGGTTTCCGAATGCGATATCCTTCGCGATCGGCCCATCATAAAAAAATAAAACAATGGTGCTCCCTGACGGCAAAATACACCGATAAGGCTGTTTGGGATCAACTCGTTCGCCGCTCACATCGATCCACTGTTCTTCGCCGATCTTTCGGACACCTTGGGCCTGCCGGGGGGCAAGGATCGTAAATTGAATGCCCTGCTCAGCCAAGGCCTCCAGTGTCGCGATATCCACGGCGGTCTCCGGCAACCACATTCCTTCCGGCCGGCGCTTAAATCGCGATTCAAAATCATGAATGCCCCAGAGAACCTGCGTCTTGCGATCCCGCTCATTGGCCAAAGGCATGATCATATGGTTATAGCACTGCGCCAACGCTGATCCATGACCGGAAAAATGCTGACGGCTCTGCCGGTCAGAATCAAGAATCTGCCGGTAAACTTCCGGTTTGTGGCGCTCCATCCAACTCAATAATGTCGGACCAAAATTAAAACTCATCCGGCTATAATTGTTCACAATATCAACGATATACTTGCGGTCATCTAAAATACGGGTAGCGGTATTGGGGGCATAACACTCTTCACTGATCCGTTGATTCCAATCGTGAAAGGGGGTGGCTGAATCCTGGCGCTCCACATCCTCCAGCCAAGGATTCTCTCTCGGAGGCTGATAAAAGTGACCGTGTATGCAGACGTATCGGTTCAGAAATCACCTCATAAATTAAAAACATTCAAACAGTTTGAAATTTAGTATTATTATACTAATATTAATATTAGTTAGCAAGCTGTTATCAAAGGAGTCGCATTGGAACAAAAATCTTTCTTTTTAGCCGTACGCGGCATACTGCAGGATAAAAACGGACGCTTTCTAATGCTGAAACGCGCAAAAACATCCAAACATCAGCCCGGATTCTGGGAATTTCCAGGAGGAAAAGTCGACCCAGGCGAAGATTTTGCCAGTGCCCTCATCCGCGAATTTAAGGAAGAAACCGGTTTAACCGTGTCCCTTAACAGCGTTCTCGGTTCCGGAGAATGGGAACGGCAGAACTATAAAATCGCTTACCTGTTCCTGCGTGTTTCTTGCTTCTGCGGGGAGATCTCTTTAAGCCGTGAGCATGACGACTCCCGGTGGGTGTCTTCAGAAGACCTAAAAAAACTCCCGGTTTCCCCTCAGCTTAAACCGATCTGCTCTCAATTGACAGGTTAAAAATTCCCTCTAGAACAGCCGCCATTTTTTTTATAAAAAAAAGAAACTTTCTGCACGCTCACCGGTTTACATCAATGGACGTCCCAAACATCAATCTTTAATGCACGACAAGGAGCCTACCATGAAATCACGTTATGCCTTCCCCGTTGTATTGCTGTTTTCCCTGATTCTCGCAAGCACGGCTTTTGCAAACCCAAACTCTGATCAGCACATGAAATCGCCACCCAAGCATCAGAAAGAGCATGACGGAAAGCGCCAGGACCCGCTCAGCGATATCCGCCAGGAATCGCGCAGCCGAATTCAAACCTTCCAGAAAGAACAAAAACAGAAAAGAAACGACTTTGCCGCCACTCTGAAAAACCTTCCGCCGGAAGCCCGCCAACAGGCCATGATGGAACACATGGAAGAACAGCAACGCATCCGCGCTCAATTCCATGAAACCCTTCACTCAGAAAATCTTGCGAAACTCACCGAGCGGTTGAAGCAGAATTCTGATCTGACCGAAGAAAAAAAACAAGCCCTCTTAGCTGCCTTTAATGCCAACTATGAAAAGAAGGTCCAAAAGCATGCTGCCCTTTATACGGAACGCAGAGATGCCATCTTTACGATTATGAATGACGAGATCTTGACAACGGAGCAAAAGCAAGAACGCCTCCGTGAATATCGAAAACAAAACCGCGAACAACGCCAAAACAAGCAGGAACACAAACAAGAGCGCAAACAGCATCAGCGCCAGCACGGCAACGACGATTCGTTCTAAAATGCCCTTTTCACAAAGACAGCCTCTGCCCTCTCAAACAGCAGAGGTTGTCTTTAAAAGCTGCCTAATTGTTTACGAAAATGATAATCAACATATTCGGAAAGGATGTCCTGCAGTTTTTCCGAAGGCGGAACAACAAAATAATGCGACAGGACAATATGGGTGATCTCGTGAACGATCAGTCCGACAGATAAATCACCGGCAGAAACATAAAGCGCATTTGTTTCATAAACATAAAACGACCCCGCTGAAAACTCCTTCTGAAACAAAGCCTGATACTCGGCATTCAAAGACTGCCGATCCGGCAGAATCGTTAATATCCCATGAAAAGAATACAATCCGATTCCCAGCGTATCGCAAACTTCCAAATAAACCCCATCCAATGTTTTTGCTAAGATCTGACGCGGGGAAGCCAGCCCGGCTTCTTGAGAATCCATCATTTCGAGCTGATAAAAATAATCAAAATTGATGCGCTCCAAAAGATCTTCACTGTCCACCTGCGGGTCTGCATAAACACTGAAAAATTCCCCCTCCGCCAGAAGCGCATACGGAAGCTCTGCGGCATAGCCGCCGCGCATGCCGCAGCATACCCACACCGTTGCCACCAGAACTGTTATCAGAAAACCCGGTTTCATTAGACTTTAAAGTAATGCAGAATTTCGTACAGCTCTTTCAGCATTTGATGAAGTTTAGCCCGATCCTCTTGAGAGGAATTGAAATTTTTTTCTTCTAAAAAGTTTGTTAAAGAACGGCACTGTCCTCCGATCTCCAGATGCTTTTCCCGAAGGCTGTTGGTCATCGTGTTCAAAGAACGGGCCAGCTCCTGCATCTGATCGGTGCTGCGAATCACGAACTTCCTCCTCAAGTCGCCTTGACGAACAAGCTCAATTTCTCTTTGAATGCGGAAAATCGGACCGGAAATTTTATGCGATGAAACCAGCGATAAAATAGCCGCCACCAGCGCCGAACATCCCGCAACCAGCGCTAATGTCGCCAGCAGGCCGGGAAAAATAAAATCCGCTGTCGATTTCACGACAATCTTGGTGTTTTCAATCGCCACCGTTGTCGAGCCCTGAAAAATATGAAATAAAACAGCTCCGGTCAAAAGCGACGAAACCAAAACAATCACGCAAAATTTCATAATAAATTTGAACTGAAATGACGGCTCAATAAAATATTGTCGACGCTTACCTTCCGGTCTCATGACCCCCTCCTATGGGTTAAGGCCCAATGCGGCCCAGTCAACTTTTATATCTGCCTGCGAACGCAATGTGTCTGTCCACTCTGAAACAACTCCACTCTGTTTGATTTTCAGCACGAGCCATCGCACCTGATCATAGACTTGCGCCAGCTGCTGCTCCCCGAAATCAGACCGGTGATCTTCAAAGTATTTCTGAATTTCAGCATCGCTGACCCGAACCTGCGACGTCAGTTCGTTGGTCTTCACGGCAATCGCTTCTTTCAACAAGGACTGCTCCCAAAAAAACTGAATGTCCCTCAAAAATTCATGTTCCTTATCCAGCCCCATCTCTTCGGCTTCCTTCAGGATCAGCTTCATGTTAATATAATTATCTAAAAACTGCTTCCTCCCGGATTCCCCCATATACACATAACGCGAACGCTGAAAGGCCTCTTCGAATTCCTGTTTGGTGATCCCAATCGAATTAATTTTTAATACCGCCTCCTCAGCCGGCCGGCAGCCCAAAACTCCCAGGATCAAAACCAAACACCAAAAGAGGCTCAAACATTTCATAGGTTTCCTCCTCTAAAGTTCATGCGTTCTGGAAAAAGTTTTTAGTTTTATTATTCTTATCTTCTGTTCTTACAGAGAGATCTGCTAAAACTACTTGCCTCCCCCTGGCGAAACCATTATTCTAAACAGCATGGAGGTCAAAACCTATGGATCAAATCTCTCGT
>JBBRHV010000052.1:0-16180 GCA_038222225.1 Candidatus Omnitrophota bacterium | reverse complement strand
CCGTATGGCCGGTTATTTGCGCTGGATGTTGACCCGCTGGAACTGGCGCGCACGGAAAAACGTTTACGCGCAATGGGATTCAGTGAACAGGAATTGATCATCAAACGCAGTAATTTTGCCGGAATGGCTAAACTGCTCAGTGAGGCGGGCGGAGGGTTTGATTTTATTCTCGCGGACCTGGGAGTCTCATCCATGCAATTGGATAATCCGGAGCGGGGGTTTACGTTTAAGCGGGAAGGCCCTTTAGATCTGAGGCTGAATCCTGAGCGAGGCCAGCCGGCAGCAATGCTGATCAGGACTTTGGATGAAGCGCAGCTGCAGAATTTGTTTATTGAAAACTCTGATGAGCCCTGTGCTGAGCCGATCGCGGCCGCCATATTTCATCATCGAAATGACATTCATACAACGACGGATCTGGCAAATGTGATTGCCGGTGCGTTCGGCAAGCGGTCGGTGAGTGAGTCTGACAGCGAGGTCAAAGACTCCATTCGCCGGGTGTTCCAGGCCTTGCGCATTGTCGTTAATGATGAGTTTTCGGTCCTGGAGCAATTTTTGCGGAGTTTGCCGTTGTGTTTGAAATCCCAGGGCCGGGTTGCGATCTTAAGTTTTCATCCCGGAGAGGACAAACGGATCGTTGAATATTTTGAGCAAGGGCGGGTGAGCGGGTTATATTCCGATATCAGCAGCCAGCCTATCCGTCCCAGTGCCGCAGAGCAGTCTGCGAATACGCGCTGTCAAAGTGCCCGCTTGCGCTGGGCAATAAAGAGTTGAGATGAAAAGGCAGGCGGGTGTATGATACCGTATTGGAAATCGTTTCGAAACAGTCATTTTTATCCGGAATTTCACAGCCATGCGAAGCCGTAAATTTTTTCTGTTGGTCATTTTCACCGGAATGTGTCTTTTTGCGGGATGCATGAGTTTTCATAAAGCCCGGCCTCTTGAGCCTCCGCCTGAGGCGTTAATGTCGGTGCTGTCGCGCGCTGAGGACGTCTTGCTGGTCCCGGTTGACCAGACCGAAAGCGTCAAGCCGCCGGCCCAGTCAGATACCGGACCGGCTGCTGAAACAATATTGTTGGATACTGCCGTTTTTGATGCGCGCGGACTTGTGCTGGAAGTACTGCCGTTACCGGAGTTTGAAAAACTCACCTACAACATGCGCTGGACCGTTTTTAATGTGGGAACGCTCACCGCTGAGATCAAGGGTTTCCGACTTTACAAAGGCCGGTTGGTTTATGTTTTTCAGCTCCATTTACGGTCCAACGAATGGTTGTCCAAGATTTACGCAATCAATTCAGTTTTTACGTCTTACATGGATGCCGAACGTATGCAGACCTTGCGGGAAGAGGTGGACCGCAAGGAAGGGTCATACCGCAAGCACGCCGTGGTGGAATATGATCAGGATAATCACCAGGCGTATTTCCACAGTTATACGGATAACACGTCGAAATCCTTTCCTATACCACCGGGTGTGCAAGACGCGTTGAGTTCGGTCTATTATTTCCGGACATTGCCCCTGACGGTCGGCGGTGAGGTGCAATATAAGATCGTGGCCGGAGAGACGGTTTATGATTTTTCTGCCGATTTGCTCAAACAGAAAAAGATATCGAGCGGTCCATTTAAGAGCCAGGAGGCCATTTTGGTTCGTCCTTATGCGACATTGAATGGGAAAGCTGCCAGGGAAGGAAGCATGATCGGTTATTTCAGTACGATCACGACCAAGATCCCGTTGGCCGCAACCATCAAAACTCCTTTATTCACAAGTGCTTCTGCGTTTTTGGTGGATGTGGAATATCCTGAAGATCGGCAATAATGAGGAGTGTTTTCGCGAGGGGTTTTTACCGATTGATTCAGGGATGGCTGTTCTTAATTTTTTCCTATTGTTCCGATTTCCGTAAAGAAAAAATTTTTCCTAGAATTTTTGGCAATATGTGATATATCTATGACTTAGAATAACCGTATGCTCAGCAACAGTGCAGCGATTCAGCTATCGATTCAGAGTATGAGAAAAGAAGTGATTTATGAAAGAGCGAATGCAAAGTGGTGTCATAACGGCATTGCCGCAGCTGATGCCGTATCATCAAAGAAAAGTCGAAAATACCCGCCGTAAAGCTGAACGTGTAACAAATGAGCGTTTTTATTTTGATTATGCGCGGACCGAGGTGCAGCGCAAGCAGGCCTTCGCGTTGCGGTATCGGGTGTTTTGTCTGGAAAGGGAGTTTCTGGCCCATCAATTATATCCGGATAAGCAGCAGCGCGACGCGTTTGACGTTTTTGAGTCAACAAAACAGTGTATCGGGTTTTATCCGGAGCCATCATGGGACATCTGCGGCACGATGCGTATTATTCGGGATCCGAAAAACAAGAAGTTTTTATCAGAACGGGCATCTCTGCCTGTCGCGCAGAAAAAGGTGCTTCCCATCGAATCCCAGTATTCTTTGAAACCATTCCGTGATCAGTCCCACAATATCGAACAGGTGACCAGCCTGGCGTTTACTAGGGGAGCCAGCGAGCAAATTTATTTTGGGTTATGCAAGTGTGTTTATTTGGACGCGATCCATCATGGCATTGATGATATTTTTATTCAGGCCAATCCGTTGCTGGCCTGGCTGTTTGAAGCCATCGGGTTTAAGCAGCTTTATGCCACATGCCATCCGATTTCCATGAAAAAAGATTCGATCGTGCACAAAG
Source organism: Candidatus Omnitrophota bacterium (assembly GCA_038222225.1). GTDB lineage: Bacteria > Omnitrophota > Gorgyraeia > Zapsychrales > JANLHA01 > JAKLFA01. Next base: position 13,492 of record JBBRHV010000052.1, on the reverse strand, counting down.
AGCTCCCGGTCATCGGCATGCATTTGGACATGAAAAAGATTACGGATGAATTCCGCAAGTATTTTGCTTTGCCAGATCCGCATTTTTTATTTCAGAGAGCGTAGCAAGCATCAGACCGGGGAGATTCCGCGTAGTCTACGTTTTAGAAAAAAAGCCCTTCATGCTCACCCAGTATTCAATTTTTTAAGCGAGGATTTTATTGGTGGTCGAAATCGGAAAATATAATCATTTGGAAGTCGTGCGGAAATTGGGGTCCGGCGTTTATCTGGATGGGGGAGAGGCCGGAGAATTGTTGTTGGCCGTTGACCAGGCCCCGGAGAATTGTTTTGCCGGAGATACGATCGAGGTTTTTCTTTACTATAATTCGGACAAAAAGACCATCGCCACAACTCAAAAACCGTATGCGGCTGTTGGTGAGTTTGCATGTCTTAAGGTTGTTGATGTTTTGGAAATGGGCGCGTTTTTGGATTGGGGGCTTCCCAAGGATCTCTTTGTTCCCGCGAGCGAACAGAAGGATGTAATGGAAAAAGGGGAATCCTACGTCGTGTATGTCTACAAAGATGAGCAGCGGGATTATCTGGCGGCATCGTCAAGGCTGGACGCCTTTTTGGATCAGGAGCCTGCGTCTTTTCAGGAAAATGACAAGGTGGACCTTTTGATCTGCCATCAAACGGACCTGGGGTTCAATGCCATTATCAATAATGCGTTTTGGGGTCTGCTTTATCAGGACGAGGTTTTTCAGGAATTGGAATACGGCCAAAGGGTCGAAGGATTCATCAAAAAAATGCGCAAAGGCGGAAAGATCGATCTGAGCCTGCATATTCAGGGATATCACCGGATGGATGAACTGGAGCAGAAGATCCTGCAATGGATCGATCTGGAAGGCGGGGCGTGCGAGATCACGGATAAAAGTTCGCCGGAAGTCATCTATGACGCCTTTGGCGTAAGCAAGAAAAAATATAAGATGGCGTTAGGCGCGTTATATAAAGACCGGCGTATTGTGATCGAGGGTGATGTCATCAAATTGAAGGGATAGCAAAATGGGGGCGCGTGTCCCGTATTTTCCAAAGTTTTTATTTTGGCCTTTTTTCGGGATGGTATACTGAAAGCTGGAAACGGGTGGTTTTGAAGTGGCGGGAGCCGGAGATTGTGTATGAAGATCAAATATAAAATTTTTTTATTTGTGCTGTTTTTTGTAGTTTTATTTTTTAGTACTTTTTCATACCAAAGTTATCAGAACCAGCAGAATATGTTGATGCGGGGCATCAATGAACGGCTGTATACTGCTGCGATCATGGCGAGGGCAACCTTGGCGGAAGATTACCATGATCGGATCGTTGATTCCGGTTCGGTTTCGAAAGAAGAATTTGACAGAATTGTTGACCGTTATAACAAGCTCTGCGTTGATTTGGGTATGGAGTATCTTTGGAGTTTGATGGTGATTGATGGAAAAATCGTCTTTACGTCATCGACCTCACCGGATAAGGATGTTGCCAACCAGAAACATGCGAAGTTTTTTGAAATTCACAGCAATCCCAAGCTCTATTACAAAGCCTTCTCTACAATGAAGCCGCAGTATCAGATCAACGGTGACAAATGGGGCAGGATCAAAGCGGTTCTGGTTCCTTTTAAAGACATTCAGGGAAGGCCGTACTTGTTTGGCGCGAGCCTGAAATTGTCAGAGGTGGATCAGTTGCTCCAGCAGAGTTTCAGCGAGTGGATGTATCTGTGTTTAGGATTTATTTTTATCGGTTTTTTGTTCAGTTATGCTTTGGCGGATTTAATTGGGCGCCCTTTTCAAAAACTGATTAGCGAGATTTTAAAAATTATTGCAGGCGGGTTGGATAGGAAGATCGCGGAAAAGGGTTCTTATGAAGAGGTTATTCTTGCACGTAATTTTAATAAAATGTGGCAGGTCGCCCAAGAGAATGTTTCAGCATTGAAGGCAAGTAAGGAGACGCTGGAGGTCTTTAAGGGTGTTGTAGAAAGTGCTACTGATGCTATAGGCATGGCTACTCCAGAAGGAAAACATTATTATCAAAATGAAGCCTTTGTGCGTATGGTTGGTGATTTTGGCCAAGTTTCACCTGCAACTGCATTTGTCGATCAATCGAAGTGGCAGGAAGTATTTCAGACAATGCTATTGGGAAAACGGTGGGTCGGTGAAATTCAAATGTATGGTTTGGGCCATAAAATACTGGATGTCTTTCTTCGCGCCTATGCCATAAAAAATTCGGATGGCCGAATAGTGACCCTGGTTGGTGTATTTACCGATATTACTGATCGTAAGAAGGCAGCGGAACGCCTTCGGGATAGCGAAAATAAGTTTCGCACGATGTTTGAGAATATGGTGGAGGGTGTCGCTTTGCATGAATTGATCTATGACGATAGCGGCCGGTCAATTGATTATCGCATTCTCAATGTGAATCCTGCGTATGAAAAGCATACCGGATTGTCGGTTGCACAGGTTGTCGGGAAAGGTTCGCGCGATGTTTATGGCACAGCGGAATCTCCTTATTTTGAGATATTTAAAAAGGTTGCGCTTACGATGAAATCGTATATTTTTGAGACATATTTTATTCCTCTGAAGCGGCATTTTATGATCTCAGTGGTTTCCCCATGCCGGGGTCAATTTGCCACCATCTTTCAGGATATTACTGAGGTAAAGGAGCAGGAAGAAGCTTTGCAGAAGGCCGTGAGGGAAAAGGATACCCTTCTTCGCGAGATTCATCATCGGGTTAAAAATAATGTGCTGTTCCTGGAAGGATTAATTGAACTGCAACAGGACTCTTTAAATGATAGTCAGGATGCAAACGAAATATTGGAGACGGTCAAACGGCGTATACGATCGGTGGGTTTGGCGCATCAACTGATCTATCAAGCGGAAGATCTGTCAGCGGTTAATTTTTCAATATACATTCAAAATATCGTTTATGAAATAGAGAGAATATATGCGATCAAGGAAAGAACCGTCAAGCTTTCTTTTGATCTTGAAGAGGTTGAGCTGGAAATTGATCGAGCCGTTCCATGCGGTCTGATCGTTAGTGAGTTGGTCGTTAATGCCTTCAAGCATGCTTTTTCCGGACGGGAAAAAGGGAACATTCGTATTCTTTTGAGAAGAGGCGAAGGTAAGATGGAATTGTTCATTTGCGATGATGGTATTGGAATGGAAGAGAGTTCTTTTTTGGAAGGCAATACCTTAGGGATGAAATTGGTTGAGAATTTGGTTAAGCAGATCAATGGAACGCTGAAATATACGAGAAAAAATGGATCGGAATTTATGGTTCGATTTTAAAGAGCGGATGAAATGCTTGATCGCAAGATGAATGCCTAATTTTTATAGAGGTTTTTCCGAATATATGAGATGAGGAATGTATGAAAAAAGTCCTTATTGCTGACGATGAATATGTGACGGCAGAACTGTTCCGGCATATTGTGGCCAAAAGACTCAAGCATGAGGTTGTGGGGGTTGTCCATGCTGGTGCGGACGCGGTTGAGCAGACGCGTGCGTTAAAGCCGGATGTTGTTTTTCTGGATATTAAAATGGAAAGTCCGCTTGCCGGCATTGACGCCTGTAAAAAGATTAAGAAGGAGTTTCCTCATATAAAGGTATTTCTGCTTACAGCGTATTCAAGGACCGTTCTCAAAGAAACGCTCAATGGTGTTCCTTGTGACGGGCACATCGATAAATTGAATTTTTCAGATGTCGCGAAGGAAATACTCGGAGATTGCTAAGGTGTCGATTTTGTCCTTTTAGGCCGTTGCCGCGCAGTTTCTTGCAGCGTTTTTTTTCTGACGGATCATGATTGATTTTAATTTTTGGGAATAGGGCCTGGTTGCCTATTGTAAAACAAAATTAACATCTCGCCAGAGACTGTTTTGTTGATAAAATAGATTCGTCAAGGATTTTACCGGGGAAAATTGCAGTTGTCAGGATACATAAGGCTTGGCAGCTCACCAGGAGCTGGAACAGGGGCGCGCAAGTTCTTGATTTAGGGACCAGTCGGGATCGGGTTATCGAAAAATGCTTTTCAATTCTTTCGAATTTTTTATTTTCTTTATTGTTGTGTATTTGCTTTATTTGCGTCTAAAACTCAAAGCGCAGAATATTTTTCTTTTATTGGCAAGTTATCTGTTTTATGCGGCATGGGATTGGCGGTTTTTGTCGCTTTTATGGATATCAACATTGGTGGATTTCTTCTGCGGCCGCGTGATTGCCGTCACTGCAGAACACAAAAAGAGAAGGGAAGTTCTGTTTTTCAGCATTTTCATGAACTTGTCCATCTTAGGATTTTTCAAATATTTCAACTTTTTCATCGGAAGTTTTTACGCGTTGATCCGTCAGTTTGGTTTTTCACCGCATCCATTGGCCCTCAATATTATTCTGCCAGTCGGCATCTCGTTCTATACGTTCCAAACCATGAGTTATACGATTGATGTGTATTATGGAAAAATCAAACCAGCGAAAAGTCTGCTGAATTTCGCCCTTTTTGTCGCGTTCTTTCCTCAGCTGGTCGCCGGCCCGATTGAGCGAGCGAAAAATCTGCTTCCGCAGATTGAATCAGCCAGAACGGTCACGCTTGAAAAATTTTATGAGGGTTGTTTCCTGATATTCTGGGGACTGTTCCTGAAGGTTTTTGTCGCCGATAATTTGTCCAGATTGGTGGACCCGGTTTTTTCCGGGTCGCCTCCCTATGACGGCGCGGTTGTGTTAGGGGCGCTTTATGCGTTCGCATTCCAGATTTTTTGTGATTTTTCCGGATACTCGAATATCGCCAGGGGCTTGGCGAAATGTATGGGCTTTGAAATTATGGTGAACTTTAATTTGCCCTATTTTGCGACAAATCCCAGTGATTTTTGGAAGCGATGCATATTAGCCTGTCGACCTGGCTGCGTGATTATCTTTATATTCCGTTAGGCGGAAATCGAAACGGAGAATGGGCAACCTACCGGAATTTGTTTTTGACCATGCTTTTGGGAGGGATCTGGCATGGCGCGGCATGGACATTCGTGTTATGGGGGGCGTATCATGGTTTTCTGCTGAGCGCGCACCGTTTTTTAAAGGGGCGGTTGGCGGGATGGCCGCAGCTGATTCCCAGATTCCTGCGGCGGAGCTGGTTCTATCTCCGGGTCGTTTTGTTTTTTCACGTCACGTGTTTCGGGTGGCTTATTTTTCGCGCGCAAAATTTCAAGCAGATTGGGCAAATGTCGGCCGCTCTGTTTCATGGCTGGGAGGGAGTTTCAGCCTATCAGGTCTTCCGGGTGCTGAATGAGCTTATTCCGTATATCTGGTTTTTGATGGTGGTTCAGCTGTATCAGTTTGTTAAGAAGGACCTAATGATTATTTACAAATCCCATGTGCTGATCAAGGGGGTGTTTTACTTTTTGTGTTTAACGCTGTTTATCATTTTCGGGGTGTCCGGTGCGAAAGAATTTATTTATTTCCAATTCTAAAAGGCTTCCGTGGGGCCTGTTGACCTGCGTTCTGTTATTTGTTTTAACGGAAGCTGGCCTGCATACGGTTTTTTATAAGACGCTGCCGCCGAACGATGTTTTTTTCATTGAGCAAAAAAAACTTTTGGATGGCTCAGCGGCGGCCGCAGACTATGATGGTATTATGATCGGGGATAGCCGGATGACCGGTTGGGACTCCCAAAAACTGTCTGACGAAGTCTCCGCGGTGAGCAATCGGGAATTTTCCGTTGCGAATCTGGCGTGCCCGTATCAGGATATCCGCGGATATTATCTCATGCTGAAAAAGTACCTGCGAAGGCATGGCAAGCCGCAGGTTATTTTGTTCTCATCGATGCCGGAAAGCCTGTTTGAGGGGTGGAATATCAATGGCCCCATGGAATTGAGGGGAAATTATATTCATCGTTTTTGTTTGTTGTTTTCCCTGAAAGATAGTTTTGAGGTCTTTCCGTTTCAAATTTTTAAAGAAGTAGCGTTCTATGAGATCGAGCGGTATTCATATCTCATAACATTCCGCGGACATTGGCGAAATTCTTTTGAAAAAAAATTCAACCTGAGGCAGAATCTCCGCGCGGCCTTTTATTCTGAAGACGCGGTGCCGACCGACAGCCGCTGGCTGGAAGACCCGGTCCTCAGGCAGAAGGTCGTGCTGTTGAGAATAAAGTCTTCATCATTTAATACCCAAAGTCCGCGTGTTAATGAAGAGTCGTATCGGTGGCTGAGAAAGTTTTTTGCCTTGGCGGATAAAAACGGCATTCCGGTTTTTTTATTGAACGCGCCCATTAATGCTCTTTACTATGAACAGAGAGAGCACAATGGGCTTCATGAACGGTATCGGAACATGATCCGTGATTTTGGGGATGAATTTGAGCATATTTCGATTGTCCAGCCGTTGCTGTTAAGCTATGATTTGGAATTTTTCCGTGACGATAACCATCTCAATGAGGCGGGGTGGGAAAGGTACTCCGATCAATTCATGCCGCTCATTATTGAGCAGATACGAAATCTGAAGCAATGAAGTTTTAAAATCCATCCCCACTCTTTTGAGTGGTATCCCTGGGTACAATTGGCCGATCCGAATTTCACAGTACTATAAGTATAGAAACATTAATTTAATGTCATTCTATGAAAGTTTTTGATTATGAAAAACCCGGGTTCCACCGTATATGTGGTTGATGATAATCCCTCTATCCTTAGTTCTATACGAAGGACGCTCGCCCTAAGTACCGATTTTTCCATCCAGACATTTTCTTCTGCCAAAGAGTTTTTGAATTTTAAGATCAATAATGGCCCGAATTGTCTCGTGCTTGATGTTTTGATGTCGGGCTTAGATGGTTTTGGTCTCCAGATGGCAGGCGGTTGATGCGATTATTTATAGTTCTTTCAAATCCGGCAGCAGAGTGGTAATATCAATGCTCAAAATATAGGTTTGGGCCGGTCAGGCACAGGGTGCTGCAACAAATGACCGGGTCAGTCACTCGTTAATTAAAGGAAATCATTATGGGACATCAGGAAGAACATCCGCGCAAGGATTATCGGCGCAAAGACAGTAGAAGAGGGGGCTTAGCTGAGAACGCTGAAGATTCTGATATGGCCGGAATTTTGAAACGGCTGCAGCAGCAGGTTGGCTTTTTAGAGCGAAAAATTGACCGCCTGACGGAAATGCTGGAAGGCCGTTCGGGTAAAACGGCGTATTCTTCCAAGTTTTCCGCTGAAAAAAGGCCGTCACCGTATGGAGAAAAGGAACGGACGTCTTCGCGCGGTCGCGAGAGAGAGGATAGCCGGTCTCCCAGAACGCCGCGTAAGGAAGGGGAGCCTGTTTCGGTGAAGCCCTTTGGAAAGTCCTACGGAAGGCCCATCGGCAAGCCATTGGTCAGGCATGGCGGGGATAAGAAGAAAAAGTATACGTTTAAGAAAGTCGACAGTAGCACCTAAATGGCGCAGAACCGTTCAGGATATTCATTTCGGGAGACACGTGAAAGCCCCGGGCTCAGGCCCGGGGCTTTTTTCATCGGCTATTTCTAATAACGGTCTTTTACGAGACAGATTTCTTTCTGATTTTTTTCACATACTTTTGGAACAGCAAAGAATTCGGTATGCTGATGAGGTTTTCCTCGCTGTCGCTGAGCAGGGTAAAGAAGGTGTTGATGGCCAGCACTTTCCCCTTGATCCCGTCGGGTAAAATTTCGATCTGATCATTGATCTTGAACGGCGAGGTGAAGAAAATAATGATCCCCGCCAGGATATTGCCGACCAGGCTCCACACGGCAAAAAAAGCCACCGCGATCATGGCTAAGATTCCGGTCAGGCTGACCCAAAGATTTTTGATGTTGATTCCCCAGATCAGAATCAGGATGATGAAGAATAGAATGACCGAACCGATGTTGATCAGCCGTTTGATGGTGAAATACCGGGTTCTGCTTAAATGATTCTGCTCCTGGAAATTTTTGACTTTTCTTTTCAGGAACATGGATGAAAAGAACATCACAATGACCGTGACGATCGATAAAATAAGTTTACTGAACAGGGTATTTTCCATCATGACCATTCCTTTGGACGTTTATGTTTTATCCGTGCCCTTTGCGGAATCTTTTAAGCGGGGCCGTTCTTAGCGGTTTAAATTCTAACATTTCCGCATTTTTTTGTCCATATCCGTTTTGCTGAAATGGGCAGTCGGTCATGCAAGCCGGATGAGCGCGTCTTAATTTTTCATGATTGCAGTTCGGTTTTGTTTGGGATAGAATACAAAAAAAAGACAAAGGAAATTTCCGCATAGGAAGAAGGAGCGGTCATGACGGTGATCAATACATGGAAACGCATTGCGATCGTTACCGGCGCCACATCCGGGATCGGCGAGGCCACGGCGCGGAAATTTGTTGCGGCCGGTTTTGGAGTGGTGGGAAACGCTCGTAACGCTAAAAAGCTGGCGGCAATGGAACAGGAGCTGGGCCACGCGTTTTACGCAGTGGCCGGGGATGCCGCGGAGGCCGCGGTTATCGAGCGTTTTTTCAGCAAGGCGGTTGAGCATTTCGGCCGGTCGGCTGACATCGTGGTGGCTAATGCCGGACGGGGTTTAGGTGGTTCAGTCAAGGACGCGGACCTGTCGCAATTCGATGATGTATTTAAGATTAACGTGACTGGCGCGCTTAAGCTTATGCAACAGGCGGCGCAGCGTATGGTTGAAGAAAAACAAAAAAGTCCGGAAACGATCGTCGATATCATCGTTGTCGGGTCGGTTGTTGGGAGGAATATCTCGCCCTTTAGCGCGGTTTACGGGGCTACGAAGTTCGCTGTTCGTGGGTTGGCTGAAGGTCTACGGCGTGAACTGGGACCCAAGGGGGTGCGTGTGTCTTTGGTTGAGCCGGGGATTTTGCTGAGTGGTTTTCAGGACGCGGCCGGTTATAGTGAACAAATGGTGCAGGGTTTCAAGGATAAGTTCGGCCGGCTGCTGATCGGCGAGGACATCGCCAATGCGATCCACTTCATTGTGAGCCAGCCGTCCCATGTTCATGTCAGCGACATCATGGTTCGTCCGACAGGCCAGGATTATCCGTAAAAATCGGGAACACGCGCTGAAATGAACAGGCGCGTTTCTCCTGATTCCAGAAAGGAATATGCCATGGAGAATGTATCAAAATCTATTTTTTGGTCCGGGATCGTTCTGATCATCATTGTCGGCTTGATCCACGTGATCGATGCGCCGGGTTGCTTTGAGGACGCGGCTTACAAGGGATGGCTTTTTTACGCCAATGGCGCCGGGGCCGCGCTGGCCGCCTGCGGGATCTTTTTAGGGAAACGCTGGGGCTGGATTCTGGGATTGATGGTCGCGGCCGGAGCCTTCGGCGGTTATGTGGCCAGCCGCACGGTCGGCTTGCCGCTCATTCCGCCGGAACCGGATAACTGGTTCGAACCGCTGGGAGTGGCCTCCTTGATCGCGGAAGGGTTGTACATCGCGGTTTTTGCCAGCGCCGTCAGGGCTTTCAAGAAATAAACGATGGGGAAGCAAAAAAAGAACGGTGTATTTTTTCAAAAATACATCTATGGGCGCGGATAGGTTTTGATATAATACAAATAAATCAGTATTAAAAAGGTTTAAAAAGTGTTTACAATTGGTCGGATGTCATCAATAACCGAAGGGAGAATGTATGGGAGACAAAAGCAAGGGACTTAAGGACAAGAAAAAGAAGAAGCCAAAACAAGAAAAAAAGAAGTAACATTTTTTATTGATGAACTAGTTTTCTAATTTGAGTGTATTTAAAGCCCGGCGCCATTTCGGCATCGGGCTTTTTTAATGCCGTCCGCTCGTTTAAGGGTCTCGCATGGAAAATCGTATCCGGGTGAGGCCGGCGTGCCGGGACTCGCGTGAATAAAATATTGCAATTGCTTTGCGGCAATGGTTTAATAGAACCTGGGATTTTGGAAGCCGTTCAATTTCGGCATTCAGAATGGACAGAATTTTTCATGATCAGGGAAAATGAGCAAATCGAATGCGTAAACTTAAAGTGAAAATTCTTGTTTTGGTCCTATGTGCCTGTTTATTCGCGGCCGCTTCGATTTTTTTTGATCAGGCCGTGTTTGTGCGCAAGGATACGGTTTTTAAGGTCGCGACTGCCGATAAGATCGTCGCGATCACGTTTGATGACGGCCCTTCCGAACAATGGACTCCGCAAATTCTGGATGAACTTAAGGCCGCCGGGGTTAAGGCGACCTTTTTCATGCTGGGAGAACATGTTGAGCAATATTCGGATATCGCAAGGCGGGTTGCGGAAGAAGGCCATGAGATCGGCAACCACACTTACGATCATCGTGGACTGCTTTATTTTACCCCGCAGGAATTGGAGCAGGAAATTCGTGATACTGAGCGGATCATTCGGGATGCGACCGGATTGAGCACGGTCTATTTCAGGCCTCCTAAGGCGTGGATCACCGCGGTCGAGAAGAAGCAGCTTAAGGAGATGGGATATCAAGTCGTGTTGTGGACGCTTAATTCAAAGGATTGGGTGACCTTTGATGACAAATATATCGCGAAGTATCTATTAAAGCATATTCAACCGGGTGACATTATTTTGTTTCACGATAGCGGCGGAGTTTTTCATATCGATCAGGGAGACCGTGAAGAAACCGTAAAGACACTGCCGATTCTTTTCAAGGGATTACAACAAAAGGGATACCGGTGCGTGACAATCAGCGAATTGTTAAGCGCAAGTAAGAGTGATTGATTATGAAGCAGCTCAAACGCATTTTTTTGCTGGCAGGTTCCGGAATTCTTTTTTTCATTTTAGGGAACAATCTGCTCAGCTTGACAAATCCTGACGAGGTTTTTTATGCGCTTTCCGTCAAGGAAATGATGCAGCATGGCACCTGGCTGGTTCCCTACATCTTTAACCAACCGCATTTTGAGAAGCCTATTCTTTTTTTCTGGCTTCTAAGGGCGGCATTTCAGGCGTTCGGCATGAATAGTTTTGCCGCGCGGTTCGTTCCGGCCGTATTCGCGATCTTTGGTTGCGTAGGCACATATCTGTTTTGCCGGTCAAGCTTCCAGGATAAAAAAAAGGCGTTTTTTTGCGCGGCCGTTCTCATGTCATCCGCGCTTTATATCGCCCTGGCCAGAGTTGTGATGACGGACATGGTCTTTTCCGTCTTTGTCGCGCTGTCGCTTATTTCATTTTATATGGGTTATCTGGATTCCCGCCGAAGAACACTGAAGGTCATCGGATTCTTTTTTTTTGCGGCGCTGGCGGTGCTGACAAAGGGGGCTTTGGGGATTATTTTCCCCTGGGGGGCGGTTTGTTTATTTTTATTCCTGCAGCGGGACCTGAAGTTTCTTTTTTCAAAAACAGTTTTGGCTGGAATCGTTGTATTTTCAGCGGTGGCGCTGCCGTGGTATCTGTGGATATGGAAGCAGTATGGTATGGCCTTTGTCGATGAATTTTTTTATAACGATCACTTTCGCAGAGTTCTGGAAGCTGAGCATGGAGGAAATGACCGGTGGTTTTTTTATCCGTTAACCATTATTTTGGGGATGTTTCCCTGGGGCATTTTTTCCATCGCTGCGATGATCGGCCTGATCAAACGGTTGAGATCGAAGGACGCGAATCCGGTCTATTCTTTTTTAATGTGCTGGATCGCGTGTGTTTTTGTGATCTGCCAGATCGCTCATTCGAAACTGGTCAGTTATATTTTACCCGTGTTTCCGGCTGTCGCCATTCTTACCGGGGATTATATTTGGGAGTTCATCAAGACCAGCAGGAAAAGGTTTTTTGTAATGGTCGGGTTGTCGGTGACGCCATTAATCATCATATCCAGTGCGTTTCTCCTGGTGGCCTTCAATAAAATTGAGATCCCGTTTAAATATTATGAATTTTTGCCCGATCAGGGCGTGGCCATAATCTTTTTTGTTTTGGCCGTGGTGATTTCGCTGATTCCGGTTGTTTTGGCCTTTAAGGAGAAACAGCGGCAGAGCCTTTTTGTTCTGGCGATGCAGATTCCTTTGATCTTGACCGTGGCCTTTGCCGTGCGTACGAGTTATGAGCCGTCGGTCTCCAGCCAATTTGTCAGCGCGTATCTGCTCAAACAGCCGGAGACGATGGATACGGTCTTATGTTCAAAAATGTTTGCCAGAGGCGTTCGTTATTATACCGATAAGGATATTGCGGTGGTGGGAAGTGCTTTTTTCAGCCCGCATCCGGTAGCGATGCTTGATTCAGAGGCGAGCATCTTGAATTTTTTGGCCGGGAAAACAGTTGTGTATGCGGTCGTGAAAAAATCTGATTTTGAAAAGATCCAGGCCACGGTGGGCGTAAATAAGCAGCATACGATCGAAGAGCTTGAGCATATCGGGGATGCCTATATTCTCAAAATTCGCTGACTCTCTTTGCGCCGTCTCATTCGAAAGGCGGTCGGGGACATAAAAAAGGGCACGTTCAACACGGGCCCTTTTTTATAAGTTATTCATTTTCTAATCTACGGAAATGACCGTGACCTCAAAGTTCAGTTCTTTGCCGGCCAGGGGATGATTGAAATCAAGGACGACATGCTCATCTTTGACCGCAGAGATCGCCACCGGGACCTGCTGGCCTTCCGGTGTCTGCATGCTCAGACGCAGCCCGATTTCCGGAATGATGTCCGGCGGGAAATGTGAACGGGGGACTTCACGAAAGGCTTCCTGCGTGATTTCGCCATATCCGTCAGCTGGCGCAACAGTAATTTTTTTGGTTTCTCCGGAGGCCATTCCGGCCAGTTCTCTTTCGAATCCGGGGATCAACATGCCTTGCCCGTGCGTATATTCAAGCGGTTCTTTGCCGGAAGATGAATCAAGAATCTGCCCGTCAACGGTTAAGGTGTAATCGATTGTTACTGTTTTACCATCTGCAATCATCACGTTTCTCTTTCTGCGTTAGATGAGTTGTCTATGAGTTGGTTTTGGCTTTGGCTTTCGCCTTAATGATCAAAGGGGCAGCGCCCCGTTTTGCGTTTTTAAATGAGGACAGGACAACTTCAGCCTCCTGAAAGGGAAGGGTCACAAATGAGAATTTTTCCAGAACCAGAACATCTCTGATCTTCGAAGATGAGATGCGGCATTTCTCTGTGATAAAGGTGATCAGTTTTTGAGGGGTCATGCCATCCAGTTTGCCCCTTTTGACGAAGAGACGCGTTTTGCCTTTATTGTCAACCGTCGCACGCTGTTCGATTTCGACATAGTTTTTGGCGCTCAGCTCATCCTGAAACGTGTATTGCAGAAGGGCGGCCAGAATATTTGAGGGTTCGATGTCCTGAAGAAGTTCCAGGGCCATCACCGTATAATCACTTTCAAGCCCGGCGCTTACGATGGATTCAAGCTCGGTTTTGATGCGCGTCTTTTTTGTTTTGATGATTTCAGCGACGTTCGGCAATTTGGCTTTTCGGATCTCGGTCTTTGTTTCCCGTTTGATCATCTGCAATCGGCGGTATTCTGCCGGAGTGACGAACGTGACCGCAATGCCTGCTTTGCCGGCGCGTCCGGTCCGGCCGATCCGGTGGA
>JBBRHV010000051.1:0-16335 GCA_038222225.1 Candidatus Omnitrophota bacterium | reverse complement strand
GCTCACGCTTGAAGCGATGTTCAAAATCACGGATTCCCCAAATCACCTGCGTTTGTTTATCCCGAGCATTGGCCAACGGCATAATCATGTGGTTATACGCTTGAGCAATCGCGCCCCCGTGACCCTTAAAAAAATGCTGACTCGATTTATCCGCCTTAAGAATAGCCAAATAAATATCCGGCTCTTCCCGCTCCATCCAGGACAAAAGCGTCGGCCCAAAATTAAAACTCATTTTTGAATAATTATTAACGATATCCGTAATCTTACCTTCCGGCCCAAGGATACGGGAAGCGACATTCGGAGCATAGCATTCATCCGCAATGCGCTTATTCCAATTCGAATAGGGAAAGGCGGAATCCTGAAGCTCTATTTCTTCCAACCAGGGATTTTCACGAGGAGGTTGATAAAAATGGCCATGAATGCAGATAAATTTATTCATTGTCAACTCATTATCGATAATGGTCTTGCCAACCGGCAAAGACTCCAATTGATCTCAAAGTAAATGGATTGTTACTGTATTAAACACGACTTAAAAGCTTACGCCAAATGTTCTTGCGTGTTGATTGCACAGACCGCCCATAAAAATCCTTAAAAATACGCAATTCGGATTCAACCAAAGAAAATAAAATGTCCTCGTGTCTTTGGCTGTATCGAACCTTGTCCTCACGCGCCAGCCATCCCAACGCCATGTTCACGATCGCCTCGTTCTCATTCAAAGAATTGGCGATCTGTCGGCTAGAGGCCTCTCCCCGCGAACCTAATTCATGCCACGTCTTCCCTGCGATTTCAATAACTTTGTCTTTCATCTTCTCCCCCTTTTTAACCATCATCGTTTTGAGCCCCCTCAACCCACACCGACTCCGTGTTCTTTCGACCCTCTGCCGCTCCTGATCATTTTGAATGATCCAGCCTGAAATAAACCGCCCCTAACGGAGGCAGTGTCAACTCCAGGGAAAACGGGCGTCCATGATACGGCACCGCCTCGGCCTCTACGCCTCCCATGTTCCCGATCCCTCCGCCGCCGTAAACCGGAGCATCTGAATTAAATAATTCCTTCCAATGCCCGCGCAGCGGCACTCCGACGCGATAATGGTAACGTGGAACCGGCGTAAAATTGCACGCGACTAGAATAGAATCTTCAACACCAAAGGAACTCTTCCGGAGAAAAACCAGAATACTGTTTTCCCAATCATCACAGTGAACCCACTCAAACCCCAGCGGATCAAAATCCCGTTCAAAAAAAGCGGCATGCTTGGTGTATAAATGATTTAAATCTTTTGTCAGCTGATGAATGCCCTTATGGCTCGCAAAATCTAATAAATGCCAATCCAGACTTTGTTCATGATACCACTCACTCCGCTGCCCGAACTCACATCCCATATAGATCAATTTTTTGCCGGGATGCGCATACATATACGAAAATAAAAGCCGCAAATTCGCAAACTTTTGCCAGTCATCACCCGGCATTTTCGACAAGAGCGACGCCTTGCCATGCACGACTTCATCATGGGACAGAGAAAGAACAAAATTTTCAGTATAAGCATACAGCATACTGAAGGTCAGCTCGTTGTGATGAAATTTCCGATGAATCGCCTCTTTGGTAAAAAATTTAAGCGTATCGTGCATCCAGCCCATATTCCATTTGAGCCCAAATCCCAACCCCCCTAAAAATGTCGGGCGCGAAACGCCCGTCCAATCGGTGGATTCCTCCGCAATCGTCTGAACGTCAGGAAAATTCGCATAAATAGTCTCGTTCATCGTTTTGATAAAATGGATCGCCTCAACATTGTCTCTTCCCCCATGTTCATTGGGAATCCATTGGCCTTCCTTCCGGGAATAATCCAAATACAGCATAGATGCGACTCCATCAACCCTCAATCCATCCGCATGATATTTATCCAGCCAAAACAACGCACTTGAGATCAGAAAATCTTTCACTTCAGCGCGGCCATAATTAAAAATACAACTTTTCCAATCCGGATGAAATCCCTTGCGCGGATCTTCATGCTCATACAAATGCGTCCCGTCGAAATAACCCAGGCCATGCCCATCGGTTGGAAAATGGGATGGAACCCAATCCAAGATCACGCCGATCCCGGCTTGATGCAGCTGGTCGATCAGGTACATTAAATCTTTAGGTGACCCATAAGGACTGGCCGCCGCAAAAAAACCCAAAACCTGATATCCCCAAGACCCATAAAACGGATGCCCCATAACCGGCATAAATTCCACATGAGTATATCCCATCTCCTGAATATATTTGGGCAAACGATCAGCTAATTCCCGATAGGATAAATAACGGTTTCCGTCTGCATGTCGCATCCAAGAACCCACATGAAGTTCATAAGTCGCCATCGGCGCATCAAAGGCATTGTGTTCATGCCGATCCTTCATCCATTTTTCATCATTCCACTCATACGACAAATCGCAGACGACGGAGGCGTTACGCGGAGGCACCTCACATTCGAAACCGTAAGGATCCTGTTTATCCACAGCGTACTGTTTGTTATTTGACCGGATATGATACTTATAAATTTCTCCTTCCTTGAGATTCGGAATGAATCCCTCCCAAATCCCGGAACTGTCCCATCGCGGGGCCAATGGATAACGATTCGCGTCCCAATCATTGAAATCACCAATGACCGAAACAGAACCCGCGTTAGGAGCCCAAACAGCAAAATACGTCCCACTCAGACCATCCACCGTCATCACATGCGAGCCGAAGTGATCATAAGCGCGATAAAGAGTCCCCTCCTTGAAAAAATACACAACATCCTCTGAAAAACGGCTTACATCATGTCTGATTGTAGTTTCCAAAATCATACCCCCCCTGATCAAGATTAACAGAACGATTACTGAATCTTAAACTCCTCCGGATTGTTCGGATGATGAATATCCAATTCAAAATCATCTGTCATTTCTTCAATAACTTTCACATTCGTCTGCACATTCAAGTAACTCTTGGGCTTGACATCTTTTTCATCATAAATCTCGCCGAAAAGCTCTTCCAAAACATCTTCCATGGTCACAAGCCCGACATCCTTACCGTTGGTATCCTGTACAATAAAAAGATGCTGATGATATGCCTGAAATTTTTCGAGCAGCTCATCAGCCTTCATAAACCAGTTCACAAAAATCGGAACCGTCATAAACTCACGCAGTTTTGCGTTATAATTATCCTTCGCGATTTCACGCAGCAACACCCGATGCTGAACCATCCCCACAAAATCTTTCGGATCTTTGTCATAAACCGCTAAACGGCTGAAGCGTGAATTAATGATTTCCTCCCTCAGTTCTCCCAAAGTCTTATCCGCCGGCAGCGCCAAGATCTGATCGATCGGCTTCATAAGCTGAAATGCCCGCAAATCATTCAATCGAAAAACTCGATCACACAAAACAGCCTCATCCATTTCGACAGTCCCTGAATCCCGCCCAAGCTTAAGCATCATTTTAATTTCGTCCTCAGTCACCCGGGGTAGTCCTTTTCCCAAAACAAAAGGACGGGTTAAATATGTCATAAAAAGCACCACCGGCTTGAGCGTCCACACCAAAATACGCACCCATTTTGCTGTGTGCAAAGACACCACAATCTTATACCGCTCTCCAATCGTTTTTGGAATAATCTCAGCAAGCACAATGATCGTAAATGTTAAACCGGCAGACGCCAACCCCAGCCATTGATTCCCAAAACGCAAAGCGATCTGCTGACCGATAAAAATGGAACCGATAATATTAATCGCATTATTCACAATAACAATCGAAGCGATGGTCATACTGATGTGTTCTTTAAGATACATCAGATCCTTCGCATGATGACGCTTTTCATCAAGCAGAATGCGTGCACGAATCAAAGGAAGGCTCAGTAAAGCGGCTTCGGCCATTGAACAAGCTCCCGAAGACACAATGACTAGAAAGAATAAAAGAAGTAAATTAATCATAAGTGTTCATATATTAATAAAAGTAAACAGATTATACCAATAAAATAGATAATTGCAAAAAGAAATATGAGGGAAATGCTTGGGAGAAATTAACTTTCGCGGATATCTGAAAAGTTAGAAAAATTCAAATCTGATGTCGGCTTAAACAAATAAAACCCTTGCCCGCAGGAAATCCCCAGTTCTTTAACAGCGGCTAAATCATCAGCGGTCTCAACGCCCTCGGCCACAGAAATAATATTATTTTCCCGGCAAAAAGAAACAATGAATTTAACAATGCTCCGTTTGAAAGGGTCCGTAGACACGCCTGAAATGATGTGGCGGTCAATCTTAACCACTTCCGGCTTGGTCTGGACAATGGATTCCAGACTGGCGTACCCACCTCCGACATCATCCACTGCAAAATGAAATCCGTACTTTCGATAACGGCTCAACTGCTCATAAAACATTTTAAAATCAGTAATCGCAGACCGCTCGGTGATTTCCAAAATAACATTTTTTGTCGCAATTTCGTGCAGCTCAAAAACCGACTTCACGCGTTCGAACTTTGCGGTCTCGATAAAATAGGGATTACAATTTAGAAAGATCTTCTCTTCTCTGACCGAGCGCGATAACCGTTCTAACGCCAATGACCATGCCATAATTTCCATTTCCGTATAAAGACCATACTGCAGCGCTGCCCTAAAAAAAACCTCCGGGTTGGATAATATCCCAGTAACCGACGGACGGCTTAAAATTTCGATTCCATACAACGAAAACGGCTCGAACAAATAGATGGGCTGAAAATGCGGAACAACCAAAGACTCATCCAAGATCTTCCGCAACTGAACCACAATGACATCGTCATCATTCTTCGAAAAAAAAGTCCGCCCCCGCCTCATGACTGCCTCCATCCGCGCAAACAGTTCCTCGTGCTCACACGGCTTCACAAGAAAATCATCAGCGCCGAGGTACAGGCCTTCGACCTTGTCCTCAGATAAGGATTGCGCACTTAACATAATGATCGGAATGTGCGCCGTTTCTTGGGATTCTTTAAGCCGGCGGCAAACCTCTAAGCCATTAAAATCCGGAAGGATAAGATCCAATAAAATTAAATCAAATTCTGAGGAGGCCATGCTCAACGCTTCAGTAGCGGTTCCTGCGACCTGAACCCGATAACCACGTGTTTCTAGAAGCATGCCTAAAAGATCTGTCAATCCCTTTTCATCATCAACTAAAAGGATTTGCTTCTTTTGACCGTTTACGCCACTATTCATGAAGCACACTCACTCATATTGAAATCCTGATTTCTGGGGATTCATCTACATTAAGTATATTATAATCGTTTAAAAAAATCAATAAATTTAATTATATATGTCCATTTCTTTAGACATTTTTTTAAGCCGCTTTCAAACTCATTTCCTGCCTTAGAAAAATAGAAAAACAAGCGGACGTCCCCCGTTCTAAAAAAGGCCCCGAAGAAGAAACCTGTTGGAAGATCTGCGGAATTTCAGGAAAGAACGCATCACAGTCAAATACCTGGTCAATGACTGTCACATAAAGCCTATAGCACTGCGGAAGTTGAATCGCCTCTCCATAAACCAAGGCTCCACCAATTACAAAAACATGATTAATATCAAGCATTTGCGATATTTTTAGAAGAACCTCTTCCAAGCCAGAACCCCTCATGACTTCTCCCGGAAGATCATATTGCGCACTACGGGTAAGGACAATATTAAGCCTTCCCGGCAATGGACGAAAACGCTCAGGAATCGACTCCCAGGTCTTTCGGCCCATAACCACCGCATTGCGCTTCCCTGGCGCCGCTTCAGTTGTTACCTTCTTAAAATGCTTTAAATCCGCAGACAAATGCCATGGCAAAAGCCCGCCCTTTCCAATACCACGTTGGGAATCCATAGCAACAATGATGGAAAAATCTTTCATCCGATAACCCCTATAAAAGACACCCTAACACTAAGCCACTGCGGCGCTACAAACCTCAACAAACTGAAATTCAAAATTCAGATTTTTTACCTCTCAAGACACATTCCTTTATCAGCTTATGACATCAGCGTTCGGGTGTCTCAGCATCCCAGCTCCTCATCAAACCGCGATTGGAAACTTTATAAATGCATCATGCTGATAATTCAAAAGCCGCACATCTTGAAACCGGATATCCAAAACCGATTTATGAGCAACCTGAACTTGAGGCAAAGGCTTAGGACTGCGGGTCAACTGAAGGCGAAGCCCTTCGACATGGTTTAAGTAAATATGAGCATCTCCGATGGTATGCACAAAAATTCCCGGAGTAAGCCCGCACTCCTGAGCCATCATCAGCAGCAACAACGAATAACTGGCAATATTAAACGGAACTCCCAACGCAATATCCGCTGACCGTTGATAGAGCTGGCAATCCAGACGGCCGTTGATCACATAGAATTGGAAAAACGCATGACAGGGCGGCAACGCCATTCGATCAAGATCCGAAACATTCCACGCAGACACAATAATTCGACGGGAGTCAGGATTATCCTTAATGCAATCAATCGCGCCTTGAATCTGATCAACATGAGTCTTTAAATATCCTTGTGAAGCCTCATCCCAACTAAAACTCTCCCAATTACGCCACTGGTATCCATAGATCGGGCCAAGCTCTCCACGTTCATCAGCCCACGCGTTCCAAATCGGAGTGTGTTCCTTTAAGCCATCATTAATATTCGTTGATCCGCGCAAAAACCACAGCAGCTCATGAACGACTGCGTCAAAAAGCACTTTTTTGGTTGTCAACAACGGAAAACCTTCTCGCAAATCGTATTTCTTCTGCACGCCAAAAATCGAAAGCGTTCCTGTCCCGGTCCGGTCTTCTTTCCTCTCGCCGTGTTCAAGAACGTCTTGAACAAGCTCTAAATACTGCCTCACCTTTTGTCCTTGCTCTAAAAGTTAACGATTCTGAACATTCTTAAGACGGGAGCTTCCACATTTCAGATTCATACTGAGAGACCATCCGATCAGTATTAAAAAATGCCGCACGCTGGATACAGTGGATCATCTTATCAATCCATGCGCTCTTTGGATTAAGCTTCCCTTCTTTATATGTTTGATAATACAGCGAAACCGCCTGGCCCACGGCCTCATAAAGCGCCTTACTGTCTTCTTCCATGCGGGAGTTATATTCCCCTCCCAGATCCGTGCCCGTATGACGATACCCGAAAATCCATCCGATATCATCATGCTCTGCCTCAACAACCCAGCCGTCGAGTGTGCTGCACTGAAGAACCCCGTTCATGATCGCCTTCATTCCGCTGGTGCCCGAAGCCTCAAACGGCGGCAAAGGATTATTCAGCCAGACATCAACCGAGCTGCTTAACAACTTTCCGAAGTACGTATCATAATTTTCCAAAAGCAGGACCCGAACGTACTCCCGGTATTCATTGAGCTCATTAATATGATCCATGATCTGATCAATATTGGACCCACCAAGATTATCATTCGGATGAGCCTTACCGGCTAAAATGATCTGAATCGGCCCATGCTTTTTGGCCAGCTCCACCAGATATTTCACATCCTGAAAGATCAAGGCCGGACGTTTATACGCGGCAATCCGTCGAGCCCAGGAAATTGTAAAGACATCCTCACGCAAACCCCAATGACGAATAATACCCAGCATATTTTTCTTGTTCTGCTGGTGCGCCTCAAAAATCGCCTTTCGAAACCCTTCGTCATCCTTCAAGTCCAAAACTTTTTCCAAATTCTTGGGATATCGACGCCAATCGCCGAACACCTTCTCATATTGGTCGAAAAGCTTCGCGAAACTCTCCGCAAGCCATGTGTGAAGATGAACGCCGTTGGTGATCGCCTGAATTTTATCCTTAAATGCCGGAAACTGCAGGCGCATGACCTCTCCATGTTTCTGCGCAACAGCGTTCATACGGCTGGCATTATTCAGCGCCATCAACGTCAAATTTATCTGATCCGACGAAGAATTCTCTTTTCCGAACATTTGCGCCGCATCAATGTAGGGCTGTGTCAGAATACGGGACAAGTCCGAAATACCGAAACGGTCGTGCCCGGCGGCCACCGGCGTATGACATGTAAAAACAAACTTCTTGCGCTGTTCATCCATCTGCGATTTATCGGACAAACTGATATACTTTTCCAGCAACGCAAAAGCCGCATGGCCTTCATTCAAGTGGTAACGTTCCACCTTATATCCGAGAGACTCAAGAGCCTTCATGCCGCCAATGCCAAGAATGGAACGCTGAAAAATTTTCCACCAGACATCATCACTCCGGTAAAGCTGATCCGTCAGCTTCTTAAAATGTTCAGAATTCCCCTCGACATTTGAGTCCAATAACACCAACGGACAAATATGCTTTTTGTCATAGCTGTAGACATAATACTTCCACAACCGTAAAGCCAAGATTCCTTCAC
Source organism: Candidatus Omnitrophota bacterium (assembly GCA_038222225.1). Taxonomy (GTDB): domain Bacteria; phylum Omnitrophota; class Gorgyraeia; order Zapsychrales; family JANLHA01; genus JAKLFA01. Next base: position 7,990 of record JBBRHV010000051.1, on the reverse strand, counting down.
GGGTCTCTAAATGAACAATGTTCTTGAGCGGAATCAGCCCCGGATAGGCATCCGGATCCCATTGCAGTTCCTCAGGAACTTGGCCATGCTTATACCAAAAATTCTGCTTAAAATAACCTTTGTTCCATAAGATCCCTAAACCAACAAAAGATACTCCGCGGTCAGCCGCACTTTTAATCGTGTCCCCCGCCAAAACCCCCAAACCTCCGCTGTAGATCGGGATATCCAGCATTTTATCAATGCGGATCTTAAAAATATAGTCGGCCAACCAGTAGTTTGAAAAAACCTCATGAGTGAAAAATTGATTCTTTTCTCCCACAGGAAGCACCGAAGAAAACGAGTTGTAAATACTCGGAGCCAATCCATACTCCATTGAAAAATAGGCGACCGAAGGAATGTCCGCGTTCAACAGGCGCTTTTCATCCTCCAGAATAGTCTTGAGCGGAAACCCGAAGAACTGCTTTTCCGTGACATCATCCTTATAATCCGGATCAAAACGATCAATACTCGACACAACATCATCATATGTATATTTCGCATTCTGCGTTCGGTCCATCACCATACGTTCCTCCTTCGACTGTCCTCAATATGACGCGCTATTATAACAAAAAATGCCGTCTCTATGGCTGTTTTTTTCAAAAAGTTAAGGGCTTTTGCTCGGTTTGAACGGATGAATAATTGCGGCTTTGATAAAATTGTTTCTTCCCATCCTTTTCAATAATCACAAGCGCCGCAAAACCGTCTCCCAGCGAATCCATGCAGGCCACCCCGGCCTCTGGCTCCCAAATCATCAGGGCAGTCGAGTAGGCATCCGCCTCCATGGCTGACGGCGCGATGACAGTGGCACTGATATTGGTGTCCTGCGGATAGCCGGTATGCGGATTAAAAATATGCGAAAATCGTTTTCCGCTGATTTCGAAGAAGCGCTCATAATCTCCAGATGTCGTCACCGCTTGATCTGAAACGGAAAGGACGTCAATAAGTTCATTGGCTTTCCGCGGATGCTGAATGCCGATGCGCCAGCTCTCCCCCTTCAAATTGTGCCCAGCCACATAAACATCTCCACCCGCATCAATAAAAAAATCTTGAAACCCCTGCAGCCGCAGGATACGGACCGCCTCATCCACCGCATACCCTTTAGCGACTCCGCCTAAATCAATTTCCATGCCCGGATATAAAAACCGCAGCGCCCCATCCTCCGTAAACTCAATCAGATCAGAACCGACCTTCAATCCTGCCGAAACGATCTGCGCATATGTTGGCTCCTGCTGTGTTTCCTGGGCCTTTTTCCAAACATCAATCAAAGGACGCACGGTAATGTCAAACAATCCGCCGGTCTTTTGTGATATGTCTTTTGAAAGCCCGATCACCCCTGCCAAACTCTCTGAAATCGGTACACCTACCCCGGTCTCATAATTTTTAATGGCCGACACTTCACTCTGAGGATTATACGCATTCATGCCGCTATTGATCTCTTCGAAACGGGCCCAAACATCCTCAAATGCTTTTGCAGTTTTCTCAATATCGCCGGAGTTGGCACAAATATCAATCTGGACAAAGGTCCCTAAAGTGGCCCGTTCCTGATGAAATTTCACACGCTGTTTTGAGCCCCCACCGCATCCCGCCAAAAAACACAGCACTAAAAAAAACAAAACTATGCGTCGTGAAGCAGCGCTCATTTGTCTCCTTTTTGAATCACAACATCGAACCGCCAGGAAACTGTAGCCGGCTGTCCCTCCCGGAAAAACGGATTAAAAGAATCCACGATTTGATAAGAACATTCCTTCGCGCCCAGCAAGGCCGTCCAAAAACTCCGGTCATAGAGCTGAATCGGAATCGAGTGCTGATCCCGCGTTTCTTTTAAATCCGGAAATTGCGCCCGGCAGAATTCACGGTACGCCTCTTTCGCGGCATCATAGTCGGCCGACCTCTTTCCGTCGGGAAGCTGACCAATCAAAACCCGCCCGCCGGACCGTGTGACTCTCAAAAGCTCATCGACAGCCGCCTCCACATTGGCCAGGTCCATAAAATTGATCAGCACAAAATAACAAACAACCCCATCAAAAACGTCCGGTTGAAACGGCAACGAGCACAGATTCCCGCACACAAAACCTGAATTATCGCGGTTGCAGTATCGCAGCATCTCGGCGGCAATATCGATTCCGATACACTGACGCCCCGAACCGGACAAGCATTCCGTCATCCAACCGCCCCCGCAGCCGGCATCTAAAACACGCCGGCAAGAATCAATGTGAATATTCTCTCCAATGTGCTTGATCAATGCGGAATTTCTCGTCTCGGAAAACGGCAGACCATCCAACGTGTCCCATTTGCTGAGAAGCCACTGATTGAATTTGTACCGGCCCTTGGTCGAAACCGCCCACTGATTAAAGAGATCTTTAAGTTCCATATTATGAAAGGTAATGATAAATGATTTTACTGCCGAATTTAACCATGAAATCCGGCATCCATGGAAACGTGAACAGCCAGGTCATTATTTTCAAAATTCGTTTCTTGCTGAATTTATATCCGTCCGGATGAAATCCCAAATGAACAATTTCAAAGCCCTGCGCCCCGACATGTTCCTTAAACCTGATCAAACCGGTCTGTTCTTGCCCGCTGGAACCTAAATCGATAAAGGAAAGCCCTTCCCTTTTAGCCAACTGAATGCCTTCCCAAAAAAGAATATTGTTCGGCCGCAAGGTCAAGGCGTCGTGGCGCGACGTATTAAATTTATAATACAACGTGTCGCCGCAGGCCAAATAAATGTTCCCTCCGATGAATTCACCATCGGGGCTGTAGGCCCCCAAAAGAAACCCTTTGCCCTTTTCCATGAACAAATCCCAGATATTATTAAAAAACGAGGACGGCTGAGGAAACACGCGATACTTATCCTTACGCACCCTCAAGTGAAGATTGTAAAATTTTTTCAGCTCCGGCCTCAGGCATTGCCGGACCGTCACGCCCTTGCGTCCCGCCTGACTGATCGCAGCCTTATACGAATCCTGAATTCGGCGCCGAAGATCTTCAAGGGGCGGCCGGACATCCAAAAGATGAAACCGCTCCCGCGAAAGTTCAGTAAAGACCCCGGCATTGCGCGCATGCTCATCACGCAAATTTCGCACGGCAATTCTGTGCTTAGGATACTCTGCCCGCAAAGACTCAAAGAATTTGCGCCAATCATCGGCCGAACGCACATAGCCATCACAATAATCACAATACGAAGCGATGCAAATTTTCCATTCCAGAAAATTTTTCACAGCGGAATAAAGGATATAACTGACAACCCGACCGTTCTCTTCAATATATTTCACAAAAAAACGCGTTCCATACGTCTTAATGATGCCCTGTATCCATTCCGGCGAAGAAAACAGATTCCGCTGCAACCCCGGAAGGTTCAGCTTTTTGAGCGCCTCCTCAAATGTGAGCGTCTGAACCATCACGGATTCCCTCCCGCAGCATATGCCCGGATAAGGGCCGCCAGCATCTGATCAACAACCGTTTTCACATCATACACATAAAGCCGACCCTGCCTGAAATCCTCTTTTTTTGCCTCTCTCAAAAAACGGATCGATTGAAGCAAATTGCCCGAATGCTCAAAAACAAAACGCTCCAGCATCACATCATTAAAATGCGGGAAAATTTTCAAGGGCTTCACCGTCCGTTTTATATATTCCAAATAACCGATCAATTCCAGTGAAAAGCGTTCATTATCCGGAATCCAGGACACATAGGCCTGAGGCCCAACAACCAAATACGTATAGCCTTCCGTCAGATCCTGAGCCAATCCTTCAAATGAATTCGGGCAAGGCTTGACGCGGTCGGCCTTTGCAACATACAAATTCTGAACAATGTCCTGCGTCGATAACCATTTGGCCTGAGGATCCAAACTCAAAATATACTCAACAGATGTGCGGTAATCCGAACGGATCAGGGCCACCGAATAGGACTTCATCCCCAGGCCGACAAACATGGCCGCACAGGTCACGGCTAAAACAGCCCGGGGTTGCCATTGAGAAAACCTCTTGTAAAAACACACCGCTCCAAAAGCGACTGACATGGCCATAAACGGATAGGTGATACACAGATAACGGGCCCCCTTTTCAGAAGGCAAAGAAAAAATCGCCATCATTAAAAGGACGATCATCATCGGCAGCATTTTCGAGGTGCTGCCCTTCTTGAATCCGTAAAAACTCAAAAAAAACATGACCCCGAACAGCCAATGCTCCAAACGGAACAGATAATAGGGGTATGAAAAAAAATTCACCGGATCAAACACTTCGCCTGCCATCTGAGCCTGATGGAACATCCAGATGAATGTCAAAAAAGTATTCTGTCCGTGATTGATCGCTCCGATCACAAAAACACCGGCGGTGAACATCAAAATCGTTGTGATCAACCGCCTAAAGTCGATTTTTTTAGGACCGAACCACGCGGTCCATACTTCCACCATCACGATCGGCACCGGCAGAATGATCAGACGGTAATTGGAAAAAAAACAAGCCGCAAAGATCGCCCCGGCAAGAAAGCTGCGCCAATTGTATTCACGACTGAAGATATAAAAATACAGTCCCGTGATGACCAAAAATGTACTTAAGGCTTCCTGCATCCCGATGCGGGAATAAAACACATGACTGGGCAAAAGCGCCAGGATCGCCATCGACAACCCGGCCACGGCCGTTGATCCGTACCAACGCTTTGCAAAACGATAGACCATCAGCAGTGTCACACATCCGAATATGCTGGCCATGATCCGCGCATAAAAAAATGTTTTATAAAGCCCGAAAAAGATCCGGCTGTCGGCGATCATAAACCATAACGATTTGCCGCTAGACAATGAGGAACAGATGTAGGCATACAGCGCCCGTCCAAATTCAGGAAGCGTCTTCGGAAAATAAACCGTTAAGATCTGCCCGATCATGCGATTATGATTTAAATACAACCCTTCGTCGTAAAACACAAAATCATTCTGCTCGATATTCCAGACCCGAAAGATCACCCCAAGGATCACGCACAGAACAGCGCTCCATCCGAGCACACGGCTTAATTTTTTTGGATCCAAAAAAGACAGCTCTTTCATTTCTTAATCCTCAGCCCTAAAAGAAATACCGGACGCAGAATACTCCACCATCCGGAAAAAGGACGCATCTTCGTATAACCTTCCTTGTGGTCAGGATAGATTTTGCGGACCGGAGCTTCCGTGACTTTATATCCCAAACGGATCGCCTTATAAAATAAATAAGGCTCCAACTCATATTGATCGAGCCACTCCTGTGTCAGATCGATCCGCTCATCCCGACAAAGCGAGACGCGGACCGCCCGAAAGCCGTTGGTACTATCGGTGATACGCATGCCGGAAAAAAATGAAAAGATCCAAGGATGCACATACCGTGTCGCCAAAAGCCGATAGAACGGCATATTCCCGTATGCCCCACCGGGCAAATACCGGGAACCCTGCACAAAATCATAACCCTGTTCCACCGCCGCGATCAAAGCCGGCACATCATTGGCGTCATCCTTATCATTCCCCGACACAAAAATCACAGCATCGCAACCATGATCTCTGGCATAATCAATGGTCTGACGCGTACCAAAACCCGCGCCCATCGGACGTTCATTGCGCATCAGATGAATGCGGCTGTCCAAAGACAGTGATGTGATGGATCCATCGGTTGAACCGTCATCAATCAGAAGAACATCATAACGGCTGAAATCATTGAACTTTTCGATAACCCGGCGGATCTTATCCCCTTCGTTATAGGAACATATGCCGAGCAAATACTTTGTCGCAGAATGTGGAGAAAAAGACATAGATGTATAATACTCAGTTTTCTCTTATTTTCCAAAAAATATTTATATTAATATTAGTGAAGTAAAAAAGAAGGATTAAAAAAAATCAACCCCCGCGCCAGAAATTCGCTTGCGAGTCTGTTTGCGTTCTGATCGAAAACGCTTATTCTCCAGCATCCGTTCTTTCATTTTTTTCGAACGTCTCCGTTGACGCGCCTGCTCCTTAAATCGAGCAGTTGCGAAGGACCTTTTCTGGGCAGCGGCTTTGGACTCCATCTTTTCGACTAGGACCTCACGTGCCCGGACCCGGTTCGCTGCCTGGGTTCGATAGGAAGACTCTTTAACGCGGATGCCCGAAGGCCCGTGAAGAAGGACCACGCAGGTGGCCACTTTATTAACATTCTGCCCGCCAGGGCCGGAAGATAAAATGAACTTTTCCTGAATATCCTTTTCCCGGATGCCGACATTTTCCATCCGTTGCCCAATGTCAGCTGCTCTTTTTGAATGCAAACTATTCGCCATTCGTCATCCTCTTCTTATACAAAATTGCAGCCCAGGTCTCACCCCGCAAAACCCGCCGGCACAGGAGCTCGGGGCTCTTAAACAAACGGCGAAAACGCGATAAATTTTTCAGTGAAATCCCGGAGACCGCCAAACTTCCCCCGGCAGCAACGCAACCGATCATTCTTTCTTTCATCGATAACAGCTCATCTGTAATAATGTTTGCGGCAACATAGTCAAAAGTTTTAGGCATTGCAATCCCTCGGAAATCCCCAGCCGCTATCGAAACGAACTTGAAATGATTCGCTTTCATATTTGTGCAGGCCGTTGCCACACTATTAGCGTCAATATCCACCGCACAAACCTCTTGAGCCCCACATTTGGAGGCAACAATGGACAGCAGCCCGGTCCCTGTCCCAATATCCAAAAATGTTTCAAAACGGCCGCGATGATTCTCGATCAAATACGCCATGAACCGTGTGGTCTCATGCAGCCCGGTCCCAAACGCCAACGTTGTATCCAGATAAATTGCCTCGCGTTTCGATCGTTTTTTCGCTTTACTCCATACCGGCACCACATCAAACCGATCGGTCAGCTTAAATGGTTTTAAGTCCTTTTTCCAGCGGTCACGCCAATCTTCCGTCTTTAGTGCTTTCTTCCGCATCACGAGGCCTTTCAAATGAAACGTCCGCAGCAACCGGACAATCTCCGTCAACTGCCGCTCGCGCTCAAAGAACACTGATAGAAAATTGCCATGTTTGACCGTGCGGTTTTCGATCACATTTTTAGGATCAACCCCGATGCGGCCCAACAGCTCGATGATAATCTCGGCTGAGAACGGATCTGCTGAAGAATGCTGAATCTGAAGTTCGTAGATCATAATAGGCCCAAAGAAAAAGCCGCTGAACACCTTTTCAGCGGCTTTAAATTAAAAAATCAGACTCAAACCTTCGCAATTTTGATGGCATTGCGGCCGGCCTTTTTAACATCATACATCGCATTATCAGCCAACGCCAAAAAATCGCTGGCATTTTTTGCCTTTTTAGGCGAATATCCGGAAATGCCGATACTGAGCGTAACATAAAATTTAATCACATTTTTATAACGGAATAATGTCTTGGCAAAGATCTTCTGCAGCCGCTGTGCGGCAAAGTTGGCGTTGCGCGCACTTGTTTCAGGCAAGATCACAACAAACTCATCGCCGCCATAACGCCCGACAACATCGACTTTTCTAAAACAATCTTTAATCATTTTAGCAACCTTTTTCAAAATCTGATCGCCCTTCTGATGACCGAATTTATCGTTGATCACTTTGAAAAAATCCAGATCAATCATCAAACAGGACAGTTCCAGACCATAGCGTTTGGCGCGGATCAGTTCGACCTCTAATTTGTCGATCATTGCGCTCTGATTAAAAAGACGCGTCAACCCATCGATCTGTGCTTCTTTACGCAACTTGCGTTCGATCCGTTTCCAAGCCGTAATATCCTGCAAAGTCACCAGAACATGCCCTAAAGACACCCCATGTTTTTTGGGAACTGAAATACGAATGAAGACATCCTGCTGCCTGTTTTTGGCCACTGAACATTTCAGTTCTCCGGAGAATTCTCCTTCTCCCGAAATCAAAGACACAAGCTGCTCCACAAACACATCAAACGATTTTCCGCAATAAGCCTTCACAACCGCCTCCGAAAAGGCC
>JBBRHV010000050.1:0-16389 GCA_038222225.1 Candidatus Omnitrophota bacterium | reverse complement strand
ATAATTTGCCGTTACCCCAACACTCTTGGAGTCGCTGGCTGTCAATGATTGCGATTCTGAATAGCTGGTATCCAAATTTGCACTTTCAGCATGCTGATCTGCAGCATTTTTACTTGTGCTTGCAGTAATTGCCTTATCATCACTATAGGAAGCATTCAGAGAAGCATCCTTTGAATCTGCCTTGTCATTAGTTGATGAGTAGGTATCTGTCTGATCCATATCGTAGGTCTTATTTTTGCTGTCACTTTTATCCAAATGGAACGTATCTGTCTTGGAAAAACTTGTATCAAGCTTCTCTACATCACTATAGGTGACGCTTTTGTCATTGGTTGTCGTTTCTCCGAAAGAAACTACATCTTTTCTTTCGTTTGTTGCTGTTGAATCTGTGGCTGTAACAGAATCCACAGTTTCCTTAAAAGAACTGGCATCAGCAGCCACTGCCGCGTTACTCACATTGGCCGTGTTGCCCTGGCTGATATCCACAACGCCTTCTACTGCATTGGAAACGTTAAATTGACCGGCAGCAGCTGAATCAACCGTATTGGCGTTGCTGACACCTTTCAATGTGCTCTGAGCTTCCTCATTAATTTCCAACTTATTCTCTTTGGTGGGTCCGTTTGCTTTTGCGAACACCCATTCGCCGGCCGCGATCTGATCCATCTCTTCATCTGATAAGGCAATGCCTTCGGCATATGAAGAAATCGGATAGGCGACGAATGAAAGGATCACCAGAATGCTTACTATTGATGTGATTTTTTTCATTTTTTAATCCTATGTTTTAAAATTTAAACATCTTGTTTCTTAATTTCCACATTTTCTTACTGGTGGGCGCTGAAATAATATTTCAGCAATAACCCGGACTACATTTACCAAAAACTTCTTCCTGCTGATAGGTGCCCGCACCACCCCCTTTCGTCATATTTTAAAAATAAAAAAACCACCGGCTGCACTGGCATCCCGATGGCTTCGCATTGTTTCGTCTTGAAATTGAAAAATCATTCTGAACCTCTCATGCTGTTTTCTCGACGGAAAATAAATCTAAATAAATTTCTCTTGCTGACCCATTCTGCGAACCGCTTCTTTTCAGTACCGCATACTTTAGCAGAGATCTAAAATTTAGCAATGGAGGAACTTGTGAATGAATGGGAATTATTACCGATGGCTTTTTTGAAGGGAAAGATTATCTCGCAGAGGCAAACTCAAGACTCTTTTTGTTTTTTGCTTTGGAAAAAAACTGATGGTCGCGGTACTCCAAAGGAGACATCCCGATCTTTCGCTTGAACGCTTTGCTGAAATAGCTCGGATCATCAAACCCGCATTGATAGGCAATTTGGCCAACAGGAAGGCTCTTGCTTTCTAGCAAACGCATTGCCTTATCAAACCTAATTTGGGTTAAAAAATCTTTAAAAGAAATTTTCATTGTGTCTTTAAATAAAGAACTTAAATAATGATAACTAATCCCCCGCCAATCCGCGACATCCCTAAGGGTCAAATGCGCATTGCAATAATTGTCCTGAATATAACGGACCACATCATGAATAATGCACTGCTGATGTGTCATGTCCATATTCTGGAAATATTCAACGAATTCAAGATCTGTTTTTACAAGAAGCCGGATATAATCAGTGAGAAATGTGAGCGTGATCTGCAGCTCAGCCTCAGTTAACCTCACGCTGATCTCTTCACTAACAAATATGAACCCCACCACATCTTTTTTTTGTATGACAGGAACCAAGAATTGTTTGCAGCCCTGTTCCGATACTGTGATTTTCGCTTGGCGCGACTCCTGGATCTCTTGTAAAAGATTGAGGTCGGAAAATTTTTCTGGGGGAAACGCTTGCGGGTTATTGGCAACCCGACTCTGGGAAGACACAGAACTCTTGACGAAGGGCTCGATAAATTGACCCTCCAGAGTCAAAAGCATTAAGTCAAATCCGTAAAACACAGTGATGAGCTGCTGCAAAAGTTGATAGGATTTGTTGCTTTTCAAATGATGAAGAAAGTTGTCCCGCATAAGTAACAATTCTCACGACAAGCATAAAACGTGTTGATTTATCTATATTTAAAGAACACTGACTAACGCATATAGTGAACCAACTCTCAAAAGATGTCAATATGACAAGGTTGTCTATAATAGGTCAATATAGGACAACATATGACATTATAATTATATATATATTAGTATGTCACGTCATCAAAATGAATAATCATTGAGCGGTTTTAAAAACAACCGTGCAATCTTTGATGGGAACCGCTTCTTTATCCTGCGGAACGTGTGGTAGGATATCTGCTTTTTTGACCTGCGCAAAAATGTCTGCGTATTGCTGACGCAGTTGATCAATTTTTTCTTTACTCTCCAGCTCAAGCTGTTCATTGATAAGTTCAGCGAACTCAAGAAAATATTTGATCGCCAGCCTGAGATTCACAGCAACGCCGATCGCTGAAGGCTGCGGAGAAAAAGTCAGATTTTTCTTGTCGCGGATCATATACTCCTGATCCCCTAAAATGCTGGGGTGAGAAAATTTTGAGCATTGCCGAAATGTTTCATCGTATTCAGCCAGGAGCCCGATACTCACATGCTTGGCCATATCACGGACCGTTTTCCCTGACCACGTCAGAAAAGCACGGTCAGACGTGATTTTAAATTTTTTCTTAAAATCATCGACGTGTTTCGCGACAATGGCCTTGCGTTTATAAAACTCCTGTTTTTTCTCTTCGCTTGCATCCTTGATCAATTTTTCCTGCTCAGGAAGAGACCGCTTAAAAATAATCCATTTATACGCCACAAAACGGGCCGCCAAATGATTGGCATGCTTCGGATCGTAGAGAATATATTCTGCGGTAATCAAATTTTCAAGCAAACCGCGCAGCAGGGTCGCAACGTCCTGGCCGTAACCCTGCCGGCACAAAACAACGATCGATGAATATGTTTTGATGGAGCGCGTTAAAATAAACAAAAATATTCGCCGCTCAGCGGATAGATCAAATAATTTTATGGCGCGCCGGTTGAATCCTTCCAGCAAATGGTCAACGCATCGCCTGGCATCATCGGCAAGGTCAAATAATGACCGATATTCTTCTTCAATAAATTGCTGGTTGTGGGACGTGTTCATAGCATCGTATCTCAATTTCAATTAATATCACCTCAAAAAACAATACATGTTCTAACAAAAATTGTCAACTTGGAATAAAAATTGCTCTCATAAATTACGGCATAACCGTAAAGCCAGGATTGAAAAACCAGCTGCAAATGTTAAAAAATATGAAAAAAAAACCTTTTTTAATAATAGGCTTCCTTCTTCTCTCTGTTCTTTTCCCTCAACAGAGCTCTTGCGATGAAAGCATTATTTCCCAGGCCGTTGATCAAAAATTGCGCCATGAACCGGACTTTAAGGATTATAAAATGATGCTGGCTGAATTCTCCGGCAGAAAAACCAAGCCCGCGACTCCCTTGGTTTCAACAAAATCAGATCGCTGCCAGAGTGAAACGCTCGGCATACAATTCGTATGCCCTCCCGATTGGACCATACCCGAAGAAAAGGACGGAACCCTGTTCCTCTCTTCCTCAGATGGATCCGCAACGATGAGCGTAGCCAAAGTCGATAAACCTTTTCGGTATTTGCATCAACTTGACCGGGCAGGAATGCAGGAGCTCGGACATTATGCCGAAGGATTTGTGGTTGAAGAAACAACTTTCGCCGGCGAGAATGCCTTTCGGGTAAAGGCCTTCTCAAAGACAAACCCTTCGTCACGATTGACTGATTATTACCTCCTGCATAACGGCACCTTATACAAAATTTTATTTTCTGCAAATCCCAAAGAGCGCTGGGAGGAGCATAAATTCCTCATTCAAGAACTCGCCAAAGGATTCAGTTTCTAATGGAGCCCCACGGGCAGAGCCCGTGGTCCCCATTTAAATTACCCCCTGCTGATTCACTCCCCCCCGCAGTTTTGTGTAACAAAACTCCCCGCGGGGGCCTATTGGCGTGAATCAAACCGCTGGGGGCTTATCCGCCTTATCTGTTGACCGGCGGAATCCGCCGTAGCGCCACGACTTTTAGTCGCGCATTCAACCACGGCTAAAAGCCGTGGTTTTCTGCGAAGGCGGATAAAAAATCCCTCTTTTTTTATTCAAAAAAGAGGGATTCAATTCCTTCTGACCAAATCTGCGTTGGTTGCCCTTATTTTGCCGCTTTTGTTGTTTTCTTCTGAAAACGACCAGGCCCTTCCGGACTGCGTTTACGCACTCGATCAAATCCTGCAATAGGTTTTGATGATGAAAAACTACGCCCCTGCGGCCTGCCTCTGGATCCGCCTTGAGGCCGACGGCCACTACTACTCCCCGAACGTCCGGTTGTCGGCAAACCACCATAAACAAACTCAGCATTGGCAAATTGCGGATGCATGGAACGCGGCAGTGTCATTTTGATCAGACCTTCGATCTTTCGAACATCTTGGCTCTGGATCGGCGTGGCAAATGTCACGGCATGCCCTTCCTGACCGGCACGGCCGGTACGACCGATACGGTGTACATAATTTTCTGCATCATCCGGCAGATCATAGTTCACGACCAGTTCGATCATGCTGACATCAATCCCACGAGCGGCGATGTCGGTCGCCACCAGCACGCGGTAACGCCCGCGCTTAAATCCCTTGATCGCTTCAGTGCGCTGCCCCATCGAACGGTCAGAATGGATCTCGGCAACCTTCACACCCATGGCGCGGATGTTGCGGGTAACGCGCGAGGCCTTGATCTTGGTGCGCGTAAAAAGCAACACCGTACCGCAATACTTCTGAAGAAGCATTTTTAAGGCGTCGTTTTTTGACGTCTCTTTTACAATAAAAAGTTCCTGCGAAACATCTTTGGCTGCCGTTCCGGAAGGCGCGATCTCAATGGAAATAGGCAATTCCATGTATTTTGTGGCAAGCTTCAAGATCTCCTGCGGCATTGTCGCAGAAAACAACATCGTCTGCTTTTTGGTAGGAACACAGCGCAGAATGCTCTTGACCTGCGGCTCAAAACCCATATCTAACATGCGGTCCGCCTCATCCAAAACCACCACCGATATCCTGCCCAGATCAATCGTTCCCTGATAAATGTGATCATTCAGCCGTCCGGGCGTGGCAATGATGACATCCGGATTGCGGCGGATATCCGGAAGTTGCAAGGACACCTTTATCCCGCCGATCAAAACCGCGCTTTTCATCTTAAATGCATGCAACAACGGCGAGAGAGCTTCATCAACCTGCAAAGCCAATTCACGCGTGGGAACCAGGACCAAGGCCTGCCCTCCATCGGCAGCCAACCGCTGCACGATCGGAATGCCGAAGGCCAAAGTTTTGCCGGTACCCGTCTGAGCTACACCCATGATATCTTTGCCTTCTAAGGCAATAGGAATCGCCTTATACTGAATAGGCGTCGGAATAATAAATTTCAGCTTCTCCAGAACTTTCAATACGTCCGGGGATAGCCCCATATGATAAAACCCTGCATTCGATTGATTCACACAAACTCCATTTCTTTTTATCCATAATCTTCCCTTTTAGCCGGGAAATCAAGCTCTTACAGGTATACTTTAACAGAGAAAGCCCTATTGGGGAAGGGAAATAAAGGGCTGACAAAGTAACGGAATCTTCTTTAAGCAGCCATTCCTGGCATTTTTGAATCAATTATTTAAGAATAACAGAAGATTAACACTGATGATCCAACTAACGGCCTGACGATTGGCTATATCCGGATAGGCGAATAACGGCGATCTACTCAATATAAACATCCTCTACGCCGATCTTAAATTGCACCGCTTCACGGACGTCTTTTTGGGTCACTCCAAAATAACTCTCAATAATATCCTCCTGGCCCGGGGCCAGGGTCCGGTGAAAGTTCGTTATCACTGTTTGAAGAACAATCCCTGATCGATCAAGCAACTCCCCGACGGTCTTGATCTGCAAGCTTCTATCGGTCCGGTTTGCTAATTTGAATTTAAAATAACACGCATTTTTACTGTACTCCGAGACGATGGTGTCCTTTGGGTTCTTCTTTTTGGGGCCGAACCGAAACTCGCCGTCCTCTATAAAGACTGACCCGTCGGCACCCTCAATTGTCCAGCTCTCATCTTCCATTTTGTGAACCTTGGCGCAACCGCTGCTTAAAAACCCAACAGCCAGAAACACATAACACAAAAACACAAAACGGCACAATCGACCCAAAAACACGTTTGGTTTCCACATATCACCGCTCCCTTTAAATAGCCCCAAAACCGAAAACAAACGACATTCCCCAAACAAAATCATACCACACACAATCATGTTTCGCGGCTGAATTTCGAAAAGTCACAATACTCAAATTCCAAACAAATAATAGAAACCCTGGATTTAAAAACCTTGATTTCAAGAACATTTATGCTAGAATACCAACTCGTTCTTCAAAAATAAATGGAATGCGGAGTATCGGCCCTCAACCACGTTGTCCAAAAAAAGACAGCGGGGTGGAGCAGCCCGGTAGCTCGTCAGGCTCATAACCTGAAGGCCACACGTTCAAATCGTGTCCCCGCAACCATTTAAAGCTAAGCCCTGCCAGTAACTTATGTTATCGGTAGGGCTTTTCTTATTACGTGAAACATGGCTTCGGACAATGCAGGGACAATGGAAATATTTTTAAGGCCATAAAAATGATCCTTTTTTCAAAACATCTTTTCCTCTAAAGGCAGGGTCGGTTCCCCCACCCGCCCCCAGTCGACACACACATACCCCTCGATTGACGCCAGAAGTTTCCAGCCCTTCTTATGATAAGAAAGGTTATGTCAGGAAAGGCCAGCTTATAAAGTGGTTTGATAATATTTGTAGTCAGATAGACACTATTCTTATAGAAGGAGGGGTGCTTGGTTTGGAAGTATTACAATAGCTATAATAACCGCTATATTTACTTGGCTTGCCCTTCACTCGCCTTTTTTATCTGCCTCTCTCGCCTCATTTGTCGTCAATAGTTTTCTCTCCTTTCCAAGATTTTCTTGCAAAAAATCCATCAGTATAAAATCAAGGCAACCTGCCAATTATTACCGAATAATATTTTTGGTTTCCATTGAATCGACACAGCTTGAATCATGACTTGACCGCGCAATGACTCGTAGCACATTGCTGTCTCCTGGAGACGCATCCCCGAAGGTCACGGTAAAAGTCACCATTTCGCTTTCCCCCGGGCCAAGATCGATGACCTGCTGGCTTAATTGGCCATTCCAACCAGCAGCCAAAGACCCCTCGATGCTCAATCTGATGGCATCTCTTTGATTCCCTTCATTAAAAACTGTTATTTGATAATCATGAGTCGTCCAAGGACGTGCGCTGCCTTCAACATATTCCGGGATTAAACGCACTTGATACACAGCTGGTAAATCAGAAACCGGCTTATTTTTATTGACGGCTGGGAAGCCTTTGTTCGCTTCCTCATTTTGTTGGGACGGCTGCAGAATGAAACTTTGATGATCCATCGGGGATTTCGCGATCGTCTCTTGGCTCAAACGCGCTTTCTTAATATAGTCGGCGGGAATATTCGTCCTGGCC
The DNA here is from genome assembly GCA_038222225.1 of Candidatus Omnitrophota bacterium. GTDB lineage: Bacteria > Omnitrophota > Gorgyraeia > Zapsychrales > JANLHA01 > JAKLFA01. The sequence continues at coordinate 8,832 of JBBRHV010000050.1, read as the reverse complement.
ATCTGCCATATTTTCTGTTTATACCACGGCAAACTATTATAACAATTTTCGGCTATTGAATAATACGCAACGGCTTCTTCATAATCTCCGTCCTTCATTTTGAGATGCCCTTCACTCAAGGCGTCTTTCATGGTGTTTTCGCTGTTCATCGCTTCCCCTGCGCAAGCATCCATGGCGTATGCCGGAAGCTTGCCTTCGCTCAACGCCTTTTCGAATTGTTTGGTCACATCGCTTGAAACAACCTTGACCTGAGCGTCGACAATATCAAAGGATTTCTTTTCTTCCTCAGCCGCATAGAACCTTTCGAAGAAGGCCTGATCCCCTCTGATCGTAATCGTTTTGACTGTGGAGGGATCGAGAATACTGCGTTCCTCCATGCTATAGCCACTATGCTCGCTTCGGGTGGCTTCCCCGATCTCAGCCGTTAATGAATCCATGGCTTCCTTGGTTTTCTGATAGAAGACCTTGGCATGCTTAACGGTATCGTCTATATTATCCTGCGGATTTTCCTTCAGCAGGTCCCGGCTCAATTCCGCCATCTTTTTTAAAGCGTCGCGCAAGCTGTTGTAACGCTCTGCATTATCAAATGGCTTGATGTCCGGACACCAGCGGGTCATGATCTCCAGGTTAAGGTATTCTTTTGCCATCTCTCTTCTGATCTCTATCCGGTTCCGGATCTTGTCGGCCATCAGAAAATCAGCTAGGGAGGGGGTCTTGTCTTTCAATCTCACGTTAAATCGTTCTAATGTTTGCAGGTCGGCCGCATCCGCAAGGCGCAGGCCAACGATTTTCTCTTTGAAATTCCAGACCCCTGTCTTCGCATCAGGGTCAACATCATATTCCAGAAGGAACTCTCGGGCAACATCCGCCATGAACGAAGATCTAAAAGCCGTTGATATCCTGGTAACCTGAGTGGAGTATCTCATCAATAATCCGATAACTTTTTCACGGTCCTTTATGAACTCATCCTGGCTGCGGTAACCAGCATCAACAGCTTGTTTGGTTCTAAAAAATTTATTCAGGGTCAATGTCGTTTCAGGATCCAGCGCCTCTTCTTTCTCTAAATTTTTAATCAAACCTGGCTTAAGGATTCCTCCTTGAATTTGATGTTTCAAGCTCTCCTCGGCAAAGGCCGAAGATGTTAAAAAAAAGACCACTAAGTTTGCAACATAAACCACTTTCGATACTCTCATAAAATGTCCTTTCATTTCTTAAAACTCGAAAGATTCTTCAAGCAACATGACCTTCCCCAATTCAGTGGACGTTTTGTAAAAATATGGTCGAAAATTTGAATAAATCTTATAACGGTCCAAAACTTTTATGCGACACCTTGCCCGTCTTTTTATCAACCGTTATAAAAGCATTCATTCCGTCTGCCTTGGAATTGGTTGTTATATTCCACCTCTCCCTGTCCTCTCGGGCACTCACATATCTCCATGCCCAGCCAAATTCTTTGCATACCTGTTCAGCAATCTTCAATGCATCTTCCTTTGAAATCCATTTTTTCTCAACCACCTCGATGGTGATGGGATTGGACTGCCAGTACTCTATCACATCAACTGGTACAGTTTTTGAGGGCTAGGTCATGTTAGCCGAAGGCTAGGAACTCCCTTTTATTTCTGCTGCAGTTTTACCTCCATGGGATTTCAAAAAGCTTTCCAACTCCCGATGCCCAAACCTTTGCGCGACATCCAAAACGGTTGAGCCCTCCTCATTTACAGTATTAATATTCGCCCCTTTCGAAAGCAAAAAATTTATTCCTTCAATGTAATTACTGTAAGCATACCACATCAATGGAGTATTCCCTTTTTTCCCTTTGATGTCGATCTTTGCGCCAGCAGTGAGGAGTAATTGGGCGATCTCAAAATCCTGATAAAAGATCGGCGTCATCTCAAATTCAAAATTCTTCGCGTTAACATCGGCCCCTTTATCAATTAAATACTGCGCAATTTTTTTATCCTTGACTAAATGAAGCGCTGTTTCGCCAAAATCTGTCTGCGCATTAACATTAGCGCCAGCATTAAGGGCCCGGACAACATCCTCAAAATCATTTCGGGTGACCGAAGTTATCAATTCCAGATCAACGGTACGCATCATTTGCTGAGGGGATACGGAGACAGCTTTTTTCTTTAAGCCCGCCGGGATAAAAAAAGCCAAACCAATAAGCGCTAAAGAAAGAATAACGCTTAAAACCATTAACGCGATCCTTCTTGCGCCAAACATTCCTTTTCGGATCCAATCCCCGACCAGCAGGCCCAAAATAGCAATGGCGGTAAAAATAAATCCTTCGAGGCCCACCCCAGAATTCGGGACCATGAATGCCATAAAAATATAGACAATGGAAAAAGCCATCATCGCCACATGAATAAAAAGATAAAAAAATCCAAAAGCAACTCTGGCGACAGCCATAATTCTCATAAAAATCCAATTCTATTTTTTGTAACCGGAGTTATTAAGATAAGCACGCGGAGATCATTGCTGTTGTTGCAAAGGCCGCTGCGCTTCCTCCAAAGCTTTATATCGCCCCGAAGCTTCCGGTATTGGTTGCTGTTGAATCGGCATCCCTGGCACAATCTGGTCAAATAATTCTGGCGCTTGTCCAGGATATAGGCTGGCCTCGAATTTTATTAAACGAACAGACTTAATAATCGCCTTATAAATATCAGGGCTTCTCTTTATATTTAAAACCACCTTGCCGTTAGAGGCATTAAGTAGATACATAAACTCCGGAACATTTTGAACCGGGGTGTTATCCACATGAAAAATAATATCCCCCGGAAGCAAACCGGCCTTTTGGGCTGGAGTATTGGGCGTCACTTCCACAATATAAACACCGCTAAGAAACTTCGCCGTGTTGGGCCATTCCACTCCTTGTGCATTCTTGATCTGAACACCCAAAACCCATTTTTGCTCGATCCAGGGGGACTGGTTGTTTTGAACCGCTTGACGAAAACTGTTAAAATCGGGATAGACTTGTGGTGATTGAGAATCCACCGTGTTTTGCGCCGTGTTCGGGATTGTTTCAACCTGTACCGGATAAGTCCTCGCGGCCATCTTCGTAGCGGCGGCGTCCCTATTCGTTGTCTCCCCCTGAACAACTCGCGGATCTGAAGACGTTTTTAAAGAATCATTCTTGTGGATAACAGCCTTTAACCCGACCTTGGGAATCATGTCGTTCTGCAACGGTGAGGCCATAACTTCACGGTTCGTTATGGTTTTAACCTCCCAGGTGCCTACCATCAATCGCGTCCCTTGAGAAGTGACGAAAAATAAATCCGCAGCATCCCCAACCTTGGGACTCCCGGATCCGCTTAATTGAATCCGCACATCGTTTCCTGCCAGGATCTCAGCAACTTCCCCTTCGATCTTTTCATCACTCGTTTCAGTTTTCGTTGAACCTTTAAACAGGTCACCCACTTGATCCAAAAATCCATTTTGCGACGACTTCTCTTTCACTGGCGCACCTTGGCCAGAATTCTTCATCATGGCATATAGATCCTGACTCGGAACGAGCTTCACCTTCATATCCTTGCTCGGCGGCATGGTGCTCGAAATTTCTTTTGCGATAAAGACATTCCCCTTCACCTGCGTGACTTCGTATTGCCCGAGCAAAAATTCCATGGTGTCCGCCATGTAACTGAGATCTATTTTATCATTCGTTCTAAAGGGACAGTCTGAATCCATCTGAACCGTAGCATTTTTTCCGAAGACATCAATGATCTTGCCGTTAGAAGACTGTCCAAAAACAAGAGTAGACAATCCCAGGAAAATAAATAAAAAGAAAAATCCGATCCGTTTAAACATCATAATAATCCCCCCAATTTGATCTCGTCCATTCTATCTTCGTCTATAATTAAGTGTCCATCCATTATTGCTGGAGGTCAAGGTAAAAGCATTAGAATCACCCTGAACAGTACCTTTATATTCTGCGCCTTGATCCATTTTCATGTAAAAGGAATCTCCATTTAAGGTCCACGTTCCATCACTCTGATCCTGAGCGGAACCTTGACTTGTATAGTTGGTCCTACCCCGACAACCTCCATTTGAAAAAAACTCCATGGATCCAGAGGCCGTGGGCCCACTGGGATGGCTTCCGGAAAAATCCCAATAGCCAACGATTGTTTGAGAAGTCAATACCTGAGCAGGAGGCCGATATCCCCCTCCGCCTTCAACCGGCCCATCGCTTTCTGGCAGCCTAAAAACATTTTGAAAAATATCCACCATTGCCTGCTGTTGCTGTTGATTTTGTTGTTGAATGTATTGATTAAGCATCTGCCGGATATCCCCGCTCAAGAGGCAACCCATCGCCAGTGCTTGTTGCGCCAAAGAATCAGCGCCATTGACGTTCGGAGGTTGTTGCGACAGCAATCCCCGGATCTGCCCCTCAATCTGCTGGCACTGCGCCTGCTGCTGCAACGCTTGAATATGCCCGATCCACTCCCCGGCGCCAGGACAATTTCTCGCCATCAACGCGAATTGAAGGGCAACGTCGAGTTGGTTGATTCCATAGGCCGATTGGCTTTGCCCCATCAAACCATTGCAATCGATGCATTGCCCGTTATCCCCGGGCGCCATTCCAGGATTACAAACACATCGCGCCTGACGCTCTACTGGATCAAATTCCGGGTGAGTTCCCCAAAAAACAGAACAATCCATGCCGGCAAGATATGCGTTCACATCGAGTTCCCCGTAATACGACAACGTGACATTGGCATCCTTGATTTTGACTTCTCTTCCGCCGGGCGGGTCCTGATCTTTGACCAAATATTCATATTGCGGGTCAGTCGCTTTTTCAACTTCAACGGGCGTTGATGCGATGTTCATACCTTGCAGCGTGCCCTGGGCTTGATTAACCGGCTGATTACGAAGATCCGGCAGCACCACACTGACCGGAATCTTTATCAATTCTTTGGCAAACTCACGACATACCTGCGCGTCATGCTGCGCCAATTTAATACGATTGATGTATTGCTCGGCCATCTTCGCTAAATAATCGATCAGCCCAGCCTTGTCCATAGCATTGCTCAATTCCGTCGGTAAAATCCCCGGATCGCCTAATATCTGACGCAATTCTTTTAAGGTCAGTTCAATACCTTCCATGCTCTTACGCAATTGCGTGGACAAATCAATTAAAGAACTCAACAACGCGCCGGCTGCCGCAGGACATCCCTGAACCGAACGCAACGCAGCATCAATGCGTTTCAGAAAACCATCAATCTTTTTAAGCCCCTCTTTACCCTGTTCGGATTTGCGCAATTCCGGACTGATATTCTTTCGGATCCTTGCCGCAATTTCATTGGCCTTGGCCTTGATCGCAACGATCGCATCAATCTTGGCCTTGGCCGAATTCAAATCCTCGACCACTTCCTTCAAATCGCTATCGCAAACATCGAGGCTGCTCAGCATCTCTTTGATCCCAACGACCTTGTCCAATTCCTCCTTGGTGTCTTTGAGTTCCTGGGTGATCGTGGCCGCCTGCTGAGCAAACCCCCGGCATCGCCCCTGAATATCGATAACTTTCTGCAGCAAGGACGCGAGGTCTCCCTGCCTCTGTACCAATTCACTGTAAGCATCTTGACGCTGTTGGTTGACATCAGCATTCTTCATCTCCGAGACTTTTTCGCAAACAAAGTTACTGGCCTCATTGCATTGGGTTTCCAATTCTCCCAAGGCAGTCGTCATATCCTCAACGTCCTTGTGAAACGTCTTTATCTCTTCAACCTGCTGATCCGCACCCCGTACACTCCTATCTAAACCCGCAAGCTTCTTCTCGATTGCCTTGACATCCGTGCGCATATTTTCTAGACGTGTTTTGGTACGATTGACCGCCTCCTGCGCCTGCTGGCAAAACGCGCTCGCTTCGCGGGCCGCGTCCTCGGCCTCAGTCGCCAACGTTTCCAACTCTGCCAAGGCCGCCTCTAATTCTGCCGCCTCCTCATCCGTCGTCTTGATCTCGTAGGCGTTCGTAAGCCGAATCCGATGCGAAAGTTCATTATTCAGCAAAAACTCAAGCCCCAAAAGCGGGTCGCCCTCAGGAAGCTCCTTGATTGGAATATCAAACTTCGCCTCACCGGTAATAAAATCTTTTTTAATATCAAACTTCTCCTTCTTCTCAAAAGGCGTTAGCACCAACTTTTTCATCGGAAGTGACGCCACAATCTTAATCGTGACCTCTTCTTTTTTATACCCCCAGTAATAGTAACGAACCTTGATCCTCAGCTGATCGCCCTTTTTGAGTTTGACCTTTTCGTTGTCCGGAACCGAGTACTGTTCCTCGTATGTCCAGGTCAGCCGCGTGTAGTCTTTTGGCGCTTCGAAAACTTTCCGGTTAGGATTCTGTTCCCTGGAATCACCAAACCATTTAAGGAAATCCGCGGGTTTAAATTTCTTGAAATCATAATCCTTGAGATACCCGGGCACAATATCGATCTCACTGATAATGCCACCGGGAGCAGGCGGAAATTCAACCGGGTGAGATGGAAACTTGGGATACTCTCCTTCAACCCACATAAAAAGCTGAACGTAATACTCCGGATTTCTGGCCAGAAACATTTTCGAACCATACCGCCAGCTCATACTATCGTCGATGCTGTGACAAAAGCCATCCAGCATGACATTCTTCGCGCCAAAATGCTGCGGCGACTTCTCCTGCTTATTTACAAGCATTTCCAAATCATCCAGGACTCGCTGCAGCTCTTCTTTCTTCATAAAAAATAATTTTATTAACTGAATCGTATTAAAAGCTGGCGGAAATTTTTCCCATTGCCAGGTTTCTTGTGGATTCTTGTACCCGTCATCCATGATGTGCAGATATTTATGGTTGGCGACCGTCATCGAAACCGGCCGGGCATCGGCATTCTTCCCCGGAGGGGCATTGACAAATTCATTGAAATACATTTGCGGGGTGTGAGCATATTTCTGCGCTTCTTCGTACGACATTCCATTGATATGCTCGGTGATGTAATCCAATAAATCGACTTTTATGTCTTCTTTGAACTTTTCCAGTTCTTCTTCGTGGCCCTTCTCAACGTAGGTCCAAAAACTTTTCTTCAGATCCTTCGTTTCAGAGTCGATTGTTTTCATCGTGGGACTCTCAAAGCCCAACATTTTCCATAAATGTTTATCCATATAGTCCTTGGCCAACGCGGCAGTCCGGGAAAATTTACCGTTTCCATTTTTCTCTGGATGACGGCCTCCCTCAGACCCTCCACCAGAAGAACTCGCCTCATCCGGAGCCGACATAAAAAATGTGGTTGCGAAATTATGGGAAAAATCCACCCAGGCCTTTAACCCGTCATCAATATCTTTGACCCATTGGCGCGCCCCGGATGTAAAGGGGCTAACCGAACCAAACGGCTGCAGATTGATCTGATAGGTTTGAATAAGATCCCGCAACTGCGAAAAACGAAGCGGCGGAGAAAATTCCGCATCGTGTTCCACCAGCAATAATTTTTCACGCAAGACCGTCCCCTTCCGGGCGTCGACCATGTTATCGTAAATGAATTTCCGCGCCTCATCCGGCAAGGTCACTGTATAGAACGAAGGTCCTTTTTGCCGCTTGGCAATATACGTTTCAAAAAGAATATGGCGCGCCGCATTATCCCCATCGGACAATTGAAATATCCCCCCAGCGAAATAATTCAAAAATGTGTGAATATACATATCCCCGGCCGCATGGCAGAGAAATCCCAGCACAAAAGCCTGGATTTGCGGATCACTGCTTCCTTCATATCCTCGCGTCCACAAATAATTCAACCAGTCTTCGGTGTTGGGCCCGAGAATCCTGTTTGTAGTCGGCTGAAAAGGCAACCCGTGGTCAATGGCAGAGTTCGGCTTAGGATCATTCGGGTCAACGACCTGGCCAGTGGTGGGGTCCTTCAGGTCCGCATGGATGACCATGCCGCCGGTGATGGGATCCGGATAAGCGTCGGGGCCAAAATTCCCGGAGCGAAAGGTCGTCTCAACATTCGGGTCTTTCAACAAACTTAAAATATGCGGATCGACCTCATATGAACCGAGCGTTCCCAGGATCTGTCCTTTTTCATAATCAACCACATACAGCGTGACCTTGCCGTCATCCAAGGCATCTTTGACAACTTCTTCAGCAAGATAGATATGGGTCGGTGGTTTCCAGGCAAAAGAATTTTTTGTAATCAGGCCCTGAAAAAGACAAGCGAGGGAGAAAATGAGGACAACCTTGAAAACAACGGATGGTTTCAATCTGCGCCTTCCGGATAACGGGTTCTTCAAAAACAACAAAGTTATTATATTATAATTAGGAATTTCTGAGAAGAGAATTTTCTTGCCCCAAGGCTGATCGCTGATCACCACAAAAATCATGTGCCAATTATGTGCCAAATTGACCCGCCTACCGGGAAGCCAGCTGGTGACTAATATATGGTGTCAACATATTCGCTCCCACATATCCACCTTAAAGCATATCTATTGTCAAATTCCAATGCGTGCTAAAGGCCCCCTCACCGTCTCCCTTTAAAGTAAAAACTTTTTTGGGGAAATTTTTCTGTGACAAGAGGTTACCTAAGGGCCCCGTGGTGCAAAAAACCCACATACCCTCTCCCCCCTTGAAAAAAGACTGGGCTACTGCGTGGCTACCAAAACATGCACCACCAAGCATAACCAACACACCGCAGGATTAAAGATCGTTTATCCCAATGGGTTGCCTTTTTTATCGGGTCTACACCGTTTCTAGTGGGTAAATAAGACCCATTTGTTTGAGTTAAGTTTATTGTTTAAAAGCATTTACAAAAACATTTGTTCTTTGAAAACTTGACACGTTTACCTGAAGCGATAAAATCAGGTTATGAAAACAAA
>JBBRHV010000049.1:0-16441 GCA_038222225.1 Candidatus Omnitrophota bacterium | reverse complement strand
CTGACTGGCGGTATCGCCCATGACTTCAACAACATCCTGGTTTCTGTTTTGGCTGACCGGCCGCGGCCTTTTCCAGACCCCGGCTTACATTCTCATCATTTTCAATATCTGCCAGGATTTGCTCAACCATCTCCAGCCTTTGTTCATTTCCCTTTCCGGCCAATCGTTTTTTTGCCGCAGCAAATGCTATTTTAGCCTCTTGTGTCCGGCCCTGATCGAGATAAAGAACTCCCAAATTCATATAGACCTCACCAAAATCCGGATCAATGGCAATCGCTTTGCCATAACTTTCTTCGGCCTGTGAGAATTGTCCCTCCTTCATATAAGCGACCGCTAAATTAAACCACAGCTTCTTATTGTCAGGATAACGCTCGACCGCCTTCTGGCCCATCCGCAGCGAATCAGCGAAACGTCCGACGTGGTTATAGGCCGATCCCAGATCGATCAGCGCCAATTGGTATCCGGGATCGAGCGCGAGAGTTTTTTCCAGGTAACCGATGGCGATATTAAAATCCTTTTTTTCTCCTAAATAAAACGTGGCCATCCCGAAATTGGCCTCTACCGGATCGACCTTTGCCTTATTGATGGTCTCGACCTCTAATAAAGGCAGAACAAATGCCGTTTCAAATTCTTTTGGCGCGGCGCGCTCTCCTTTGAACATCAGTGAAAGAACGCCATGTGTTATTTCGTAATCATACGGATGAAAAACAATGCCGTTCTTGAGAACAATTTCGTTCTGCCCGTCATTTTTATATTTATCCGCGATCTCCTGATAGCGGGCCAAAACATCCGGAGCGTCGGCATTGAATTCTTTGATAACAGAACCTGCCTGATCTTCAAGAGCAAAAACCGGCGCATATAAAAACCCGGAAAAAAATATACAAAAACAAATCCCCTTAATAAAATTTTTAGAAATATTCAGCATCCCGCTCTCCCTCTCCTTGATTAAAGACAACTCTTACGCCTTGTCTGCTTTGTCCTGTTTCTCGCACACGATCTTTTCTGTCCCGCTTACTTATACCACTTCCTCTCTCCCTGCGGAACGCCGTCGCGCCAATACGCCTCGCTGGTCAGCTTCCCACTCTGATCAAACTGCCGGTCAACCCCGTTCTGTTTATTATCCCGGTATTCCTGTTCTGCCTGAACTTTTCCGTCGGGATAATAATAACGCGAAATACCGTGCATGTTGCCGTTCTGGTGTTCCTGTTCAGTCCACAGCGCACCGTCCTCTTTGTAATAACGCGTCCACCCATCCCGAGCCCCGTCTTTATAATTGACTTCCGCGATCAGGATCTCATCCTTATATTTTTTCTCCGGGCCGTTTTTCTCTCCGTCTTTTAAGCTGGTTTCTTCAACCAGCTTCCCATCCTGATAGAACGCTTTTTTGATCTTATCCCCCGAAGGATCATATTCCGATGCCTCCTGCACAATATCGTTGGAATACAATTCACGAAGTCTTAACGAGCCGTCCTCCCGGTATTGTTCGGCCACGCCTTCCAGCTTGCCGTCTGTGTATTCGCCTCTCATCTTCACATAACCGTTTTGATAATATTCCGTAACCGTCCCGTGCATTTGATCGTCTTTGGTCATATATTCAAATTCAAGTTGGCCTGACGGAAAATACTCCCGGTGAGGCTGATACATCTCCTGCCAGCCCGCGAGCTTCAACGGTTCACAGGATTCTTTGGGCGCATAGGTTATTGTTTTCAACAGCTCTCCTCTTTCATAATCCTGAACCGATTGCAGGCATCCGTCCTCAAAAAACATTCGCTCCTGCCCGTGGCGCTGGTCATCCCAGTACGGAGTCTCTGACTTGAGACGGCCTTGCCCATCATATTCCCTGACGCCTCTGAGCCGGTCCTCCTCATAAAGCGCCTCCCGCATCACTTTTCCGTCTTCTGAATAGTCTTGCTCAAGACCCTCTCTGCGGCAAAGGCGGTAGTTTTCGGCTTTTTTGAGACGGCTGTTTTGGTAAAATTCTTTCTGCCATCCGTCACGGCATCCGTTCTTATAAAAACCTTCCCTAAGCAGTTCTCCAGTGATGAAATATTCCCGCTCCGGTCCTTCCTGCCTGTCTTCTTCATATGATCGTTCGATCCTCAACGCGCTGCTGTCATAAAAACACCGGGACCTGCCGTGAAGCCTTCCCTCCCGATATGGATTCTGGCAATTCACCGCTCCGTTGGGGTCATAGGTCTCCTCCAAACCGTGGCGCTGGTCACCCTTATAAGTCGTTTCCGAAACAACCCGCTTGTTTTGATCGTATTCTTTCTTGCTCCTGATATGCCATTTAATTTTGCCGACCTGGGCGCCGTTATTATAAACGGTTTCCGAAGCAAGCCGACCGTCTTCATAATAAGTTTTCTTTACGCCATGCGGATCATTATTACGGAACGGCCATTCTTCTTTTAATGTGCCGTTTTGATAATACCATTTCTCGACGCCGTGTAACCCATGCGCACCCCAGGGGCGTTCTCCTTTTAGCTCACCGGTCTCATACCAGAACCGCTGAAGGCCGTAAGGATGGCCGTTTCGCCGCGGTTCTTCAAACCGCAATTGCCCATTGGGATAATACCCCTTAGAGACCGTAGCGCCGCTGCCGTTACCGTCGCGCGCGCTGCGCCCTTGCCGCTCTTTATACTGCCGGGTCGTCCGGACACGCACAAACAGCTTGGCACAAAGAAAAGAACACAGCATCACAACAACAAAAACCAAGATCTTTCTCCGCATCATATTCAGGCCTTGTTTTTTCCCTGTTTTCAAAACTGCCCGGTTTTTAACATAACCAGCGTGCAGGCATTTATTGTATCAATGCCCCTTTCCCGCGCCTGATGTTCTAACGCCGGATTTTCCGCTCCGGGATTAAAAATAATCCTTTTTGGCTCCTTGGCAAAAATCGCTTTTCCGATAGAATCGGAAATCGCAGCATTCACGTACAACGTCACAGTATCAACAGGTTCTTTAATCTCTTTGATGGCCGGATAGACAGCGATCCCCTCGATCTCCCTGATCTTCGGATGAACAGGATAAACCGCGTGTCCTTGTTCTTTTAAAAGCAGAACCGCCATATAAGAATACCGCTGCGGCTTATTCGATGCCCCGATCACGGCTACGTTCACGCCTGCAGTCCTTTCATAAGACGCCTCTGTTCCCTGTCCTTTTTAAACATCACAAAAAAACGACCGCCCCTTTATTGTATTGCACCCAAGAAACGTCTGTCACCTGGTTTCTTAGATAAAAGCAAGCCACAGATAATACATGGCCCCCTCCTCCATCATCAATTTTTTTACAAATCCGGATCTTGAAAGAATCCTTATGCCTTCGATCATTCCGATCAATAAACAGCAGGCCATAACAATATTATAGTGTCGAGTTGCGGAAAATAATGCCGGCCTATCTGAAAGCAAATTAAGAAGAGCCTCCGGTAAGCAAAGATAGCTGGTTGAACCCAACAAGGGAATGAAAACGCCGATCGGAAGCAATACATAAACTGCGATCTTGCTCATTGTAAACGTATTGAGTGCGTTGGAACTCAGCAATCCGCTCTTCATAGAAGATAAAATGTTGCTGCCTGAAAAAAGAAATCTCGCTTTGAGATCCTCGATCAGCCAGTCCCCAGTCGCGTGGGCTGAATAGACCTCCTTAAAATACGACAAAATTATGAAAGAAAAACCTGCCCATAAAATGCCGGCCACGATTGGCACGACAATCCACCGTAAAGATCTCTTTTGAAAGATGGCGTAGATACCGAACATCATGGCGATGAACGCAAGGTGCTCTTTTATTGTTAAGCAAAAGAACAAAAAGATCACGAATGGCCGGAACGCCTGTTTTTTGAAAAAATAAATGGTGAATAACAAAAAACACATTGTTAACGGGACCACAGCATTCTCTTTCACATGAAGCCTTGCGTTCAAATAAAAAGGAATGACCGACAGTGAGATCAGCAAGGTCTTGATGATCATTGGGGTCATAGGATGCGGCATGATGAAATAAAAAGGAATAATGAGCAGATAAAACCAGGTATTATGGCAGGCAACGTTTGAGCCATACAGGGCATTCTGGAAAAATTTTTCATGAATTGTATTTCTAAACGTTTCATTATAATTGCTGAAGTCCTTCATATTAAAAAGCGTTTGGCTTTGGTACTGGTGAATGATCACAAGACTGATGACCAAGAAATACGCTATTGAAATCAATGCGATCGCCCGCCGGGACTGAGTGGCGCTGATCATAAGCGAGTCCCGATGGAAAAGAATAAAATGAAATATCAACGCTGTCCCTGCCACAACGGAAAATGGCAATATCAGACCATTCTGCGAATCAGCATAAAACAGAAGCGCAATCGGAAACATGATAATGGATGTATAGATGGAAGGATGCTGGGCTCTTTTAACGGGACCCTGAATAACAGCATAAAGCAAAAATGTCCCCGCCATACAGGCCGACAGGATCAAAAAAATCGCCATGGTATTGTCCGGCGCGATCGTGATCTTGATGGCGCTTGAAGACAAGCTCAATAAAAAGTTGAATATGATTGCAGAAAGAACCAAGACATACATCAACGGCTTGAATGTTATCTCTTGAACTGTCTTTTTTATTGTTTCAAGATTCATAGGTATACGCACATGAAAATAACAGGTGCCTTTTTTAAAATTCACGCTCACCGGATCCCTTGCGCACGCCCCTTGACTGGCGAAATTATGCGACCCAGTACCAATGCGCGAACATCAGCGAAAACCGAGACAAAAAAAGAACACTTAACTATAAAATAAAAACATGTGCTGTTTTATTTTCCCAAAAAAACGCGGCTACCGTCTTCAACCTTCCCTGTTCTCGCATAAAAATAATACCCGTAAAAAAAGACCACGTTTCCGATCACGCCAAACACAATATTATCCAAACCCACCAATTTTGACAAACAACAGACGGACATCAAATAGACAGCTAAACCGCCGAACGCCCCAGCAAAAAAGTTTTTCGCGTTCACCTTTAATCCTAAGATCGCGGATACCAGCGGCACCAGCATCACCGGCGCCCAAAAATTATAGGCATAGATCAGTATCTCAAGAACACTTTCGATCTTCAACGCGAATATGATCGAAAAGATCCCCACCGCCAAATTCGCGCTCTTGGCAAGTGTCAGCTGCAAACGGTCGCTCAATGTCTTTTTCGTCAGCGGAACAACAATATCGTTCACGATCGAGACCGAGGCCGAATTCAGGAAGGAATCCGCCGACGACATGATGATCGAGATCATCGCCACGATGACCAGTCCGCTGACGCCCACCGGCAAAGCCGTCATGATAATATACGGTAACGCATGATTCGGATTCAATGCGGGATCCAAGGAAAGCGCCACCAGGCCGATCAGGCCGGTGATCATAAAAAACGGGATCGAAAACAAGCCGCTGTAAAATGTTCCTTTGGCCGTTATCCTGGCGTCCGCACTGATTAAAAGGCGCTGAACATACGGTGGAACCAGGGTTTCACCTACTAAAAAAGTTAAGAACAAGGAAATAAACGAAACAACCGTAAACCGGTCCGCCAATAACGTGAAATGGGAAGCCGGAACATGCGCCAGAATGTTTTGAACACCGCCGGCATAAATAACGCTTAGGACGAGCGTTAAAGGCATGCCGATCGCAAGGATGATAAACTGCAGAACATCCGAGGCAACAACGGCCCGCATTCCGCCGAGCGTTGAATACAGAATAACGATCGAGCAGCCAATCCATATTCCCCAGACCCGGGGTATGCCGGTAAAGACATTAAACACATACCCCATCGCCCCCACCTGCGCACCGAGTATTCCCGCGCAGATGATGACTGATAAAAACCCGGTGATGATCTTAGCGGTCTTTCCGTAATGCTGGCCGATAATATCGCCGGTCGTGATAGCGTTTTTATACCTATCCATTTTAGGCGCCACAAATAGCGAGACCAGAATGATCTGCAGACTGAATCCGAAAAGAAAAATAATGTTAGCAATGCCGTAAGTAAAAACTTTTTCGGCGTTCCCGGTTGAAAATCCGCCCCCGATAAACGAAGCCGAAAGCGTGGCAAAAATGATCAACGCTCCGTAGCTTTTTCCGGCAACGGCAAAATCAGCGATGTTATTCACTTTTCTTCCAGTGACGATGCCGATGATAATGATCGCCACCAGATACACCATCAATATGATGATATTCAGCATGCCCCAGGCTCCTTTATTTTTTCAAAGACTCCATATCGATCACAAACCGGTACTTCACGTCCGCGTTGATGACCCGCTCATAGGCTTCGTTCACTTTGTCGATCGGGATCACTTCAATATCAGCGGCGATGTTGTGCTTGCCACAGAAGTCGAGCATCTCCTGGGTTTCCTTGATCCCGCCGATCAACGATCCGGCCAGACTGCGGCGGCCCATAATTAAGGAAAAAGCATGTACCTCGGGCGCCTCGCTGGGAACTCCCAACAGCACCATGGAACCGTCACGTTTAAGCAATCCTAAATACTGCCCCCAATCCAGCTTGACCGATACGGTGTTGATGATCAGATCAAAATGCCGGCCCAGCTTTTCAAATGTCGCGGGATCGCTGATGGCATACACATGCTCCGCTCCCAGGAGCAGGGCATCGTCCTTTTTCTTCAGGGTCCGGCTCAAAACCGTGACCTCGGCCTTCATGGCCTTGGCGATTTTCACCGCCATATGGCCTAATCCGCCCAAGCCGATGACCGCCACCCGTTTTCCCGGGCCGGCCTTCCAATGGCGCAACGGTGAATAGGTGGTAATCCCGGCGCACAAAAGCGGCGCGGCCTGATCCAGCGGAAGATTCTTGGGGATACGAAGAACAAAATCCTGGTGCACAACGATCTTAGTCGAGTAGCCGCCGTGGGCCGGCGTTTTGTTGTCCTTCTCAAGAGAGTTATAGGTGAAGATCGGCCGTGTACAGAACTGCTCCAATCCCTCCTTGCAGTCGTGACATTCGCGGCACGAATCAACCATGCATCCCACACCCACCTTGTCGCCGGCCTTAAACCGCCTGACCTTTGCTCCGACGGAGGTGACAGTGCCGACAATTTCATGGCCCGGAACCATCGGATAGATCGAATTGCCCCATTCATTGCGCGCCTGATGAATATCACTGTGGCAGATCCCGCAATAAGCGATATCGATCGCCACATCATCAACGCCGGTCTCCCGGCGGTCGATCTGTAAAGGACCCAGCGGTTGGTCCGCATTAAAAACCCCATATGCTTTGATTGGTTGCATGACCCCACTCCTTTGTGATATACAGAATCAAAACCCGACAATTTTATAGTGCTTTATTAAATAACCATTTTATTCTCTGCCTCCCTCGACGCATTCATCGTCCTGGCAATAACACATTTGCGTATCATAACCAAAAACACATTCACCGGTCGCTTCAGGACAATTTTCTAATTCTACAAACCGGTTTAAACATTCGTCTTTACAGTTACAAAAATTCCTAACCGCCTTACAGTCATCATTGCTTTGGCAGGACAGACGAGTAGCTTTTTCCTTTACCTCGATGGTGATGGTGTTGGATGTGAGGTTGCCATGCCATTTGTCTTTATTGTCATCCAAATATTGGCTGAACTTCTTCTTTACCGTTGGTTCCCGCCTCTTGAAATAAGTTGCACGCAGAGCGTCCTCATATTTCGCTTCGATAAGGTAAAAACCCTTGCCCTCCTCAAGCAAAAAGGGAAGGTTCGATTCAAATTCGAGAAGGACACCGAAAACGGGCATTTTCTTCGTTATCGTCGACTTAACTTGCTTGCCCAGATTCACTTTTCCCTCATAAATTCTGCCCTTTACGCTATAATCTAATGTTTCATGAGGCTGGAGAATCACCGAATGTTCCTCAGCCGCAGGAAGTTGAAGACTGCCGCCATAAGAACATGGTGTGCCATCTTGCGTCTTCGCAGTTATCGCAAAATTTTCAGGATGTTGAGAGTGAAGAAAGCTTACTGCTCGACTGGAAACATTCTGAAGCTCAAAGAACACCGTTATCCCGTCCCCCACCTCATACACCGGCTTGTCGGATATGATAGTGAGCTTAAGAGGGTAGCTGTCAATGACACGTTCCTCTCTGTGCTTTGATACTGCATTGCTGATCCCCTCACATGTAAAAGCACATACGGCAATGCAAGCTGTTGCCCCCTGACTCTCGTCGCAAACTGACCCGCACTCATTAAAAACGCCGTTTCTGTTCAAACAATCCTTCTTTACTATTGAAATATCCACCGCAGCATCTTCAGTGTAAACTATTTTATCAGCAAATTTCGCCTGTATAGGAACTCCTCCGTCCATCACACGCTCTGCTGCGTGGGTTTGGGCAAAGACCGGACAGCATAAAACAAAAAGAAAAACCAGCGCTATCAAATTCCTTCTCATCATCCCCTCCATGCTTTACACCATTTCAACACATTTCGTATTGAGTATTGAATATTGCGTATTGCGCATAAAAAAACCCAAACTACAAAACCCAAACACCAAATAACATACAAAAAAATACATGGAAACAAAAGTTCATGCTGGTCTTTCTATTTCAATGTATTTCCTTCCGCGTGTCTTCGCTTTACCCGATTATTGTATCGAATGAGACGTGATGTTATAGCCGACAACCTCTCCCTTTTTATTAAAAAATACGTTGGCGATCCTGAAATCCTTATAGTAGACATCAAAGCCCAATACCTGAATAGTGCGTTTGACTTTGGTTGATTTTTCGTCGATCGGTTGAATGTATGTCCAGGCTGTATCCGGCACCACGTCCGTTCTCATCAAGTTTGTGACTTGATCCAGCAAAGAAAATTTTAACAACTGGTTCTCAACGCTTGAGGCCTCATAATACGACACGATCTGAGGGTCCCCCAACGCTCTCCGCACATCAACATCTCTACTTTTAGTGATCTCGATGTCCTCTTCTAATGTTTTTTTTAAATCCTTAACTGATGCATAATTCTGGATCGGTATGCTTGTTGTGGTGCAGCCAATAAAAAATACAACTGTAAACGCCAAAAAACACAGTCTTCTAAGTTCCATCATTCTCTCCCTCTACTCCTTATTATTTAAAAACTCTACGAACGGAAACTAAAACATCACCCGCCGCTTCACCTTAAAAATTTCAAGAACACGGCGCCTCAACAACATTCCTCTTCTTTAATCAACCCCTTTGATCCCGGCCTGCAGCTGTTGAAGGCGCTTGGCTACTCTGGGATTATCATGTTCTTTAAGATATTCTTCCATTTGCGCAATGCTCTGCTGACGGCTGACCTCACAAACAAGAATCTGCGCGTCTTTAAAAACCTCTATTTTCTTAAATATCGGCATGGCCCATTCAATATGCTCGCTCTTGGTCACAATAAAAATCCGTTTCGGCTCTAAACGGCGCACCATCTCTGCGGCAAAAAACGCATTCTCAGATGTTGTTCTGGCTTTTTCCTCCAGCAGAATAGAATCAGAGGGAATTCCTTGAGCTATAGCAATATCAGCCATCATCCGGGCTTCAGAGACACCTCCGGTCGTTGGCCCTCCGGTAAAGATCAATTGCGTATCTGGATTCGCCTTCTTAAACTCCACGGATTTCATAACGCGCGCGATCATATCCACACTGGGAGTCTCTTGATCAAGCGGCTCATTGCCAAGAATCACTAAAACGGTCTCAACGGAAGACACCGGTTCGCCATCTTTATCCTTGGCCTCGCATCCTAGGGTGGTCATCAAGATGACAAGACATATAAAAACAATACCAATGGCATTCTTTTTATTCATTTTTTTTATGTTTTTCCCCTCCCCACTCTTCCCTCATCCCTCTGCTCCATTATTCCACCCTGCGCACACTCAACAGCCGCTCGATCAATGATCCCTTCCGGGAACCTTGTCCCAGCGACAGGTCGCTGACAACCACACGGTTCATGACACGAACCGTGTCTTGACGGCATTCCCGGCTGTTTGCCTTCTGCGGACACGCCTCCCGGTAACCCCAGGGCGCATGAATGGCAAAAGAGCGGCCATCCACCGCTCCCAGATAAAGCATGATATGGCCTTTCATATACAGCGTGGTGATTCCGCCGACGGCCTGCTGTTGCAACGCCCCGGCTTTAACATCAGGATCGTCCCGGTCAGAAAAAGTTGCTGCTAAAACACCGACTTTGGCTTGTTGACCTGAGTTCCGCGGCATCACGATCCCAACGGTTGAGAACACCTCCTGAATAAAACGCGAACAATCTTGTTCACCGTACATGCCGCCCCAGCCATACGGGCTGTTGAGCATTTTAAAGGCCTGCTCCATCATGTTTCTCGCTGTGTAAGGCAAAAACCCGACGCTGACCTGCTCTGCTTTCAGGTATCCGGAAATTTCCAGCAATGCCCCCTCAGCATTGCGCGCAGGTGTCCTGACTACAACCGTCTTGCCGTTTTCCCTGACCAGCGGTAAAAGACTTCCCATGCGAACATAGTCAGCATATTGCGTCAGCTCTTGATCCAAAAAGACATCCGCCTTAGGGACAGTCACAACGATAAATTGTTCCCGGGCTGAATAACGCCGGATATCATCGAGACTTGCGATCGCAACATCCTGCGCCTGAACCCAACCCGTTGACAGCTGCGTCCTGCCGTAGAGCCATTGTCCGTCGCGGCTTTGATGCAGAATCACGATCGGGGTCCCGACATCCAGACCGCTGTTTTGAAGCTCATCAAAATCAACATCTCCCTGTTGTGCATACAACGCATTCATCGTCGGCAAAATACGCTGGTCTGTGTAGTGAACCGCCAGCCCATAACGCAGGCTCACCTTTTCCGGCACAGATCCCAAATCCATGAGTTGTAAAACGGGATCAAAAAATTCATCTCCTGCCTTTTCCCCGGATCCCAAAGACAATGATTGTTTCCGGATAGCGCTCAAGGATTTCCTTAAGCCCGCGGCCACGTCTTTGCCCTTCACCGGCGTTTGAATCAGGATGATATCTTCGGTCAGCTTCGCGTCTTGATTACGCGCATTCAGCGCGGCAATGTCCGGCTGCGTTAAAATGACCCGGTCGGGTTCATTGACTCGCGCGATCCAGAACCCGGCGGTTTTCATCTGACGCGTCGTATTCGGTAAAATGCTGGGCGCCCGCAGTTCTTGCCTTTGCGGAACGTGACCGCACCCGCCGAAAGAACCCAGCAGAACAACAGCCATCAGAAACCTGAACATGTTCCTGTGTGTTTTCATTGTATCATCCAGTGGCACAGCTGGCCGGTTATGATCCCCAAATATGTTCCGATAATATTTCCTAAAACTGCCAACAACACTCCGACCGGAGCCAAGCTCGGCTGATAAAAGGCCGCTACCATCGGAGCTGAGGCAATCCCGCCGATATTGGCCTGGCTGGCGATCGCGACCAAAAACAACGGCGCGCGCAACAAACGCGCGCCCGCCAGCATAAACAGCGCGTGCACCAGCACAATACAAAATCCGGCAGCGATCAAAACGAGTGAATTTTCCAAATTCCCCAAATTGGCTTTTGCGCCGATGGAGGTTAAAACAAGATACAGGATCCAGGTGCCCATGCGCGAAGCGCCATAATGTTCGAGCTTCCGGCAGCGCGTGAACGACAGCCCGACTGCCAGCACAGAAACGACAATGATTGTCCACGCATAGGTTGAGACAATGCCCGGAATTTCCGGCAGGCGCTGCGCCAAAAATCTCCCTGTCACGCTTCCCGCCGCCGCAAGGCCTAAAATCAAAAGGATCTGCTTCAGACGCCATCCTCCAAATGCTGGAAGCGAGACACTGCTTGTTTTCCGGTTGAATTCCTCCAAAAGACCGGTCTGCGCGTGATTCCACGGATCAAACACTTTTTGCCATCCGACCATCAGCACAAGAAGTCCCATCCAGACATACGGCACGACCGTATCCACCACCACCATAGGCAGAAACACGTCGCTCGGCGTTGACAGGGCTTCTTTGGCCGCGATCATATTGGCGCTGCCGCCGGTCCAGGACGCCGAGAGCGCGCCGAACCCGCCCCAAAACTGCGGCCCCACGATCCCCTTAAAAAGGGCAAAGACCAAAACCGTACCCGTCATGATTCCTAAACTCCCGATCAAAAACATGCCCAAGGCGGTCCGCCCCAGATGCATGATCGCCTTGATATCCACGCACATCAACAACAAAATCAAACTGGCCGGCAACAGGTGATTGGTGATCAATGAGTAGACCGGGCTCTTAGCATCCAGCAGTCCCAACGTGGATGCCAGCATCGGCAAAAAATAAATCCAGAACACCGCCGGAAAAAAGGAAAAATATTTTTTGTAGATCGCCTTCTCCGATACAGCCAGAATAAAGGCCTCGATCGCAATGAGAGTCAAAATAATGAAAAAGGGCGCGCGAATCATATTTCTTTATTCATCCATCCTTTCCCATTCAAAATCCTGGCGATCAGCATGCTAACCACATTGTCACCGGTGGCGTTGACCATCGTGGCTGCCGGATCCACCAGTGTCCCGATCATGGTGATCATCGGTAACGCCTGGATCGGAAACCCGAACAGGGTCACGATCATCAGTTCTCCCAGTATTCCGCCGCTGGGAATACCGCTGATGACCACCCCGGAGACGATCGCCACCCCGATCGCCGAAAAGATCACGTTGGGGCCGGAAAAACTCATGCCGAATATCCCGAACAAAAGCGCGATCTTCAAAATCGCAGCCAAACAGGAACCATCCATATGGATCGTGGCGCCGATCGGGATCGTCATCTCGCGGATATCTTTAGGCGTGCCCATTTTCTCCGCGGCTTTTAAATTGAGCGGAATGGTCGCAATGCTGCTCCCGGTAGCCCACGCCGTGGCTGCCGCCGGAAGAATATTCGACCAGAATGTTTTGACCGCGGCAACTCCTCCGGCTAAATACGCGTAAAAAGAAAATCCAATCACAAAATACCCGATCGCGACCGGATAATAAATAGCAATAGCTTTAAAATACGAACCAAACAGCTGCGGTCCGAAGGTCCCGATCAAATAGGCGAAATACGCCCCCAACCCAACCGGCGCATACAGCATGATGAACGACATGGCCTTTTCCACCACCACTCGTGCCGCCTGCAAAAACTGCACGAACGGTTTTCCCTTTTCACCCGAGGTGGAGGCCGCCAGACCGATCAGCATCGAAAACAAGATCAGAGCCAGCATATTTTTTTTGCTCAACAGCTCGTTAAAATCAGAAACAGTCAAGGCCTTGACGATCTGCTGGACCACATTGATCTCTTGCGGTTGGTAGTCAGAAATCTGTTGCAGCTGCATCCCCTGCGCCAGCGGGAACATCTTGACCGCCGCAACCATGAGAAGTGAGGAGAAGAAACTGGTCACCACAAAGATCAGCAGCATCCAAAATAGGATCTTTCCCAGTCTGCGGACATCGGACATACCGGCTACCGCCGATGAGATCGAAAAAAAGACCATCGGAACCACGATCATAAAAAGCAAATTCAAGAAAATATCGCCGAAAGGTTTTAAGATAACCGCCTTTTCCTTGAGGATCAATCCGATGACCGAGCCGGTCATGATCGAGCCGATCAAAATCAGCGAAAACGCATAGTTTTTTAAGAATGTCCCTTTTGTCTGATTCATCATGTCTCTCCTCGCTTCGTTCTAAAACCAGCACCGTTCTTTATCGAACATTCCTATCCGGCCTGCTCAGCGCGCCTCAAATCTCCAGTGCCATGGCTCATAGGTGATGCCGCTTTGCGCTGTCTTGGGATACGACTGAACAAACCCAAACTCGCCAGCATGCTTGAGCAGCCACTGATATTCCGGCAGGTCCTCAAATTCTTTCGTATTATATTCTCCGTTAATGCCGAACTCATTGATAAAATCGATCGCCTGATACGCCGGCGCGCCGTGTTCGCTGTAGCCGGGAAGCGCCACGAACTTGACGGTTTCCCGGATAGAATACTTATGATTACTCAAATAAAACACAAACAGATACAACTGATAGGCGCTCGAGCGGTATCCGGATTCGATCAGCAGGCGTTTGCCGAGATCTTTTTCCATGGCTGCCATCATGTCCTGATATCGTTCATAAACATTTTGCGGTAAATACTGAACGCCAATCTCATGGGTATCACCGTTCTCAACACGAACGTAACGGATCTTCTGTCCCGTAATTTTCGTTAACCGTTCTTTGCCGGAGGCCATGCCGCGAAACGGAATCCGGACATTGAGTTCCTTGGCATCCAGGTTCTGGAAGTCCTTCAAAAACTGAGCCTCCTTCTCATTCAAAGGAGCATACAGTTCATCAAAGGTCAGCGTGGCGAGTGTCTCTTCTTTTTCTCTGGCCTTAGTGAGCGGCTCCAGTTTTTCCAGCAGAGTTTTGACCATCACAATATCCTTCTGAGCAAGGCCATCGAGATCCAGCTCTGCCAGTGCCGGCGAGGCCATCACACCCGCCAGGCAGCATACAATCAATAACACGAAAATTTTTTTCATTGGTCTTTCCTTAATCGTTAGAACTGGGAACAAATCCTATCCCCTGTTTAACCTCTCTTAAATGATACACCCCGTTGGAAGCCAGAAGCGCTTTTTCTAAAATGTTTTCCTTCATGAAGAACGGCGTATCCAGATCAATATATTTAAAAATCCCGCTGCCGCCGGCAAAATGCGCCGCTGCCAAAGCGGATAAAGGGCTTTCCATCATCGACCCTAACATCAACTCGATATTGTGTTCAACAGCCAGCCTGGCAATTTTTTGCGCTTCGAAAATGCCGGTTTTCATAAATTTAATATTGATCACATCGACCGCCTTATTGCGAACGGCCCATAACGCATCCTTAAAACTAGCCACGCTCTCATCCGCGCAGACTCTGACCCGCGACTCGCGCGTAATCTTGGTGAGGCCTTCCCAATCCGCTTTAGGCACCGGCTGCTCGATGAGAATGGGCCGGATATGAAGCTTCTCAAGTTCTCTTAAAAAAACTAGCGCCTGATCAGCGCTGAAGGCCTGGTTCGCATCCAGAATCAATTTTGCCCGCGGCGCGATTTTTCTCACGGCCTTAACGCGTTTGATATCAGTGTCGAAATCACGGCCAATTTTGATCTTAAAAGTACGAAAACCCTGACTGTAAAATATTTTTGCCGCTTTTCTGGTTTCCGGCAGTTCTGAAATCACGACCGTAATATCGGTGACCACCCGGCTTAATGTCTTTCCGAAAAATCTCCACAGCGGCTTGTTTAGGCTGCGTGTGTAAGCATCCAGCAAGGCCATTTCAACAGCCGCAAGGGCTGACGCATTGTTCGTAACCTTATTGGAAGCGGCTTCAGAGAAAGCAGAAAAATCTGTGACATCTTTGCCGATGAGATGGCCGGCCAGCTCTTGAAGATTCGCCTTGGTTTGTGCAACTGTTTCGCCGGTAATATGCGTTGCCACCGCCGCCTCGCCGAATCCGATGATCCCATTTTTACACTCAATACGCAGCAGAACATTTTCAAGCGCATCGTGTTTCCCGGATGCAATACGAAAAGGATAGATCAAGGGAGCTTTCAGATCAGAAACCGTGGCGTTTAGAATGCGGTTGGGCATGGAGATATTATAAAGCGTAGAGCGTAGAGCGTAAAGCGTAGAGGGAAAAACCTTAAAAACAGCGTAAAGCGCGACTGAGCACGCAATGTGCGAAGGAGTGGCGAGACCTCCGGGTGAGGCCGACCGAAGGAAGTCCTGAGTTCACCGAGGCATAAAGCGCAGAGAGAAAAACCTTAAAATCAACGCAAAGCGTGCTAAAGGGGACCGTCCCCGAAAAAGGACAGGGCAATAAGCAGAGATGTCCCAAGCGGGAACGGTCCCCTTCTCTCTCTACGCTTTACGCTCTACACTATTAAATAATTCACTCCACCTTCTGCAGAAAGCCCGGATGGGTCAGGACCTCAGCCGGTAAGTACTCCTTCAATTTTCTGCGGGTCAGACTGTTTAAAGCGTTGCCGGAATCATCTTGCCCGCCCCCAAACTGCAAATAAGCCATATTAATGGTCACCATGCTGTAGAGCCATTCTTTCTGCTTTTGATCAACGACCTTTTCCTGAAGGACAATATCGGCATAAGTTTTGGCGATCGCTTCCTGCATCAGCAGTTCGATCTGAGGGTACTCCGCGCCTTCGATCTCACGAATCGTCTGCTGCAGCGATTTGGCATCAACGTCACGGATCAGCTCTTTAAAAACCCGGACCCGCTGCTCCGTGTCCTCCCCCGTTAGGCGCGTCCCGGCCGGTTGAGCCCAGACCGGTACCACCAGACAACAGAACACGATCAACAATAATATCTTTTTCATATTTCCTCCTGTCTCCTTTATTCGTTCTGGAAAAAGTTTTTAGTTTTATTATTCTTATCTTCTGTTCTTACAGAGAGATCTGCTAAAACTACTTGCCTCCCCCTGGCGAAACCATTATTCTAAACAGCATGGA
>JBBRHV010000048.1:0-16627 GCA_038222225.1 Candidatus Omnitrophota bacterium | reverse complement strand
GGAGCGGGAGTGTATCAGCTGACAATTTTTGTGGATACGTTTTGCGCTTCTTTGGCCGGCATTATCGGGGCGGGAGGGATTTCCGCGATCTATTATTCAAACCGGATTATTCAGCTTCCGATGGGAGTGTTCAGTATCGCGTTGGCTTCGGCTGTTCTTCCGACCTTATCGTCTTTGGCTGCTGAAAAAAACACGGATCATTTCCGCTGGACAATCATCTTCGCGCTTGAAAACATGTTTTTTATCATGATTCCGATTTCGGTGGTGACGATCCTGTTGTCGCGGCCGATTATTCACGTCCTTTTTCAGCGCGGGGAATTTGACGCGTATTCAACATCGATCACCTCATCGGCATTGTTGTTTTATTCGATCGGGCTGTTTGCCTTTGGCAGCATTAAAGTCCTGGTGTCTTCGTTTCACGCGATGCAGGACACCAAAACCCCGGTCAAGGTGTCGATCGCCTGTTTGGTGATCAACGCCACCTTGAATTTTATATTGATGGGGCCGATGAAGATCGCCGGTATCGCTTTTGCCAGCTCTATTGCGGCCGTGATCAATTTTGTAGCGCTGCTTTTGATCCTGGAAAAAAGGATCGACGGCATTATTGCGGGTTTGTGGGGGTTTTCGGTTCGCGTGGTGTTTTCTTCTCTGGTTGCCGGTGCGGCTCTGCAAGGGCTGTGGCCGGTCCTTTCCAAACTGCATGAGATCGCGGCCCTTGTGTTAGGGGCTGTTCTGGCGACGGTGGTTTATTTTTTCGTTGCGTTAGGTTTGAAAATTCCGCAGGCCTGCAAAATTTGGGAGTGGATCAGTGGCAGAAAGGATCAGTGATCATTTAAAGGAAACGATCCGCGCTTTGCCCGGCACCAGTGGGGTGTATCTGATGAAGGATGCGCGGGGCGGCGTGATCTATGTCGGAAAGGCCGTGGATCTGCGCAAAAGGGTGCAGTCCTATTTCAGAGGCGTCTTTCCATTAAAAAAGACAGGAAAGACGCAACTCTGGAATGAGGCTGACTTTAAAAAGGAGAGCGGAAAGCCTCATTTCCGTCGGCGGAAAGTTCTTTCTAAGACAGATTTTTTGGTTGAGAAGATTTCTGATATTGATCATATCTCCACTGAAAGCGAAGCCGAGGCCCTGATCCTGGAAGCGGTCCTGATCAAGGAATATCAGCCCAGGTACAATGTTGACCTGCGCGATGATAAGAGTTATCCCTATATTGAAATCACCGCCGAAGAATTTCCTCGCATCACGTTGGTGCGTCCCCGGGAGTTCAATCCGCAATCCGTCTATTACGGTCCGTATACCAGTCCCCGGCTGATCCGTGAGGCGCTCCTGATCCTGCGCCGTATTTTTTTATTCCGCACATGCGATCCGTTCCCGGACAAGGCGTGCCTGGATTATGATATGGGCTTGTGTGACGCGCCCTGCATTCAGCACCAGAGTCGCTGGGAATACAATCAAGCGGTCCGTAATATCCGGCTGATCCTTGACGGGAAAAAAGACAATCTCTATAAAAAACTAACGAAAGACATGGGGCGCTTGTCCAGCCAGCAGCATTATGAGAAGGCGGCCAAAGTGCGCGATCAGCTCCGGGCCTTGGGCGCCTTGTTTTCCGGAACGCAGGACATCAATTATTTTAAAGAGGCGGAGCAGTTGCAGCGCGTGCTGGGCCTGCCGCGTCCGCCGCAGCGCACCGAAACATTTGATATCTCCAATATCATGGGGCAATTCAGCGTCGGTTCCATGGTTTCTTTTTTTAACGGAAAACCGGACAAAGCCAACTACCGCCGGTTCAAGATCAAAACCGTGACCGGCATCGATGATGTTTCGATGATGGCGGAAGTGGTGCGCCGGCGCTATTCCCGTCTTCAAAAGGAAGGCAAGCTGTTTCCTGACCTGATCATGGTGGACGGGGGAAAAGGACAACTGTCAGCGGCTTTTGCGGAACTTGAGAAGCTGGGAGTTGAGGTTCCGGTGATCGGTTTGGCCAAACGCGAGGAAGAGGTTTTTCTGCCGGGCAAACGCAAGGCCGTTGTTCTGCCGCGGCAATCGCTGGCGTTAAAGTTATTGCAGCGCTGCCGTGATGAGGCGCACCGGTTTGCGGTGAATTATCATCGGCACTTGAGGGCGAAAGGATTATTAAAATAGCGTAGCGCGTAGAGGGAGAAAATTCAACATCAAGGCAGGAAAAAAAGTGATAGAAGTAAGAATCGAGGATCAAAAATATTTTCTGACGGAATTTCAGTGGAAGGTGCTGTCCGTTGTGATGACGATCCCGTTGGGGGAAACGCGCAGTTATCAATGGGTGGCTAACGTGATTGGACGTCCCAAGGCGGTGCGGGCGGTCGGCACGGCGTTAAAGAAAAATCCTTTTCCGCTGATGATCCCCTGCCATCGGGTCGTGCGCGCGGATGGAACGCCTGGCCAATACGTTGGCTGCGCGGATGGGCGCAAAGAGAAACTTTTGGCCGTAGAGCGGGATATTTTTAAAAATATCAGGGCATTAAAAAAAAGCAGAACCGCTGGCCAGAGTATCTTTAAAAATGATATGCTATAACTGTATGTGGATTCAATAATTTTTTAGAGAGAGGGGATTATGGATTTACGTCAAGTATTTCAAAATATGGTTGAGAAGGAAGCTTCTGACTTGTTTTTATCCGTCAATACGGCGCCGCGGGCCCGCATTCACGGCCGGATCGAATTGATCGAGGAACATGTGATCACGCTCAAGGAGATGCGGATCATTGCCGATCTTCTGCTGGAAGATGAGGACAAGCGGGCGCGTTTTCAGGAAAATATGGGCGTTGATTTTATTCATGTTGAGCCGGATGTCGGACGGTTTCGCGTGAACATGTTTGTTCAGCGCGGTTCGCCGGCGCTGGTGGCCCGTCATGTGCGCACCGAGATCCGTTCGTTTGATCAGCTGAGCCTTCCCGAGGAAGTCCTCAGCAAATTCTGCACGGAATGCTCGGGCCTGGTTCTGCTCTGCGGCCCGGCTGGCAGCGGAAAATCAACGGCTATTGCCTCGATGTTAGAGGTGATCAATCAGGGTCAGCATAAACATATTGTGACCATCGAAGATCCGATCGAGTTTTTATTCACGCATAAACAAAGCATTATCAATCAGCGCGAGCTGGAGGTGGATGTTCCGTCCTATCCGGACGCGCTCAAGCATGTGACGCAGCAAAGCCCGGACATTATTTATATTGGCAATATTCGGGATGTGGACACGATGCGCGCGGCCATGACCGCCACCGAACTGGGGGCTTTTGTGGTCAGCACCTTTCACACGATCAACGCGGTGCAGACATTAACGCGGATCGTGAATTTTTTCCCGCCTTATCTGCATGAAGAAGTGTATTCGCAGCTGTCCACGCTTTTAAAGGGTGTGGTTTCTTTGCGCTTGTTGCCCCGCAAGGATGGGCAGGGCCGTATTCCGGCCTTTGAAACGATGGTGGTCACTCCGACAGTGGCGCGGCTGATCCGCGAAGGCAAGGTCAATCAGATCCAGCAGTTCATTGATGAAGGGGAGCTGTTCGGCATGCAGTCTTTTAAGCAATCTTTGATCGGCCTTGTGCGTGCGGGGTTGGTAAACGAAGATGACGCGCGTCTGCGCGCGGACAGCCGGGATGAATTTGATCTAGAGATCAAAGGCATTCGCCGCATTACGGATATGTAAAAGGCCTTCGTGTTTAAAGAAGGGGGAGCGTTTTTGAAATGAACATACGGTATTTCACTATTTTTTGTCTTAGCTTTGTTATCCTTTCATTGCAGATTATTCTGTGCTTGTTCCTGGATGTGATCGCGTATCTTCCTTTCTTTGCCATATCATTCGCTTTTTTAGGGTTGACTTTAGAGGGGATTTTTATCTATATTCGGCAGGGTGACGCGCGTTTTGATGAAAAATACGGCATGACGACTTGGGCGCGGCAATTGATGATCGGCGGAATGCATATCATTATTTCCATGGTGATTCTTCTGTGCTATAACCGGTTTGCCCTGGCGGTCATCAGTCAAGCTTCGCTGCTTCAGAATCAAATTTTTTCTGCTTACTTTAAACTGCACATATTTTCCTGTTCTATTCTTGCCGGCTGTCTTTTTTCAATATCTTTTTTTCAGTTTGGGCTCATCATGTGCGCGTTGTACAGGGAACATCCTGAACAAAGCCCTCGTCTTTATCTGTTCGATCTCTGCGGAGCAGCTTGCGGATGCATTTTTGCCGTCATTGTTTTGAGTGTGCTGCAGGTGGGTTCGGTATTGATCGTGCTGTCTTTAGCTGCGTTTGTCTTGGCATGGTTTTTAAACCGCCGTCTGAGCGGTGGGGCGCATGTGATTAGGGCATTGACGCCTGTTCTTTTGGCTGTAGCAGCAGCAGTTCTACTTTTTATGAATATAAAATTCGGTATTTTTGAAATTAAGCTGCCCTCGGATATTAGGGGGGGGGGGAGGAGCATAGTGAGGAACTTTGGGCCAGATGGAATATCTATTCACGGACGGCATTAGTGCGTTCTCCTGCTGGGGAGAAGGGGCAGTATAAGTATAATTTTGTCCTTAATTTTAATTCAGGAAAAGCCCATTTGCTCCCGTTTTGTCCGGAGGATCCATTTGCAAGAAAACTCTACGACGGTTTCTCACCTGTCATGTTGGCTTTTCTTATAAAACAGCCGCAGGACCTGCTTATTTTATTCGCGGGCACGGGGAAAGATATGATCGAGGCATATAGTTATTCCAACGGGCAAGCTCATATCACTGGTGTGGAGCTGAATCCTTTGATGGTGCGCAAGGCCTTGGAGATGCCGGAATTTCATTTAAAAGAATTTTTCGATAAGGGCAATGTGCAGATGGTTGTTCAGGAAGGAAGAAGCTTTTTTGAACAATCTTCCCAAACATATGATGCCATCATCTTATCTTGGTCCGGAGCAACACCGGCTAATTATATGGGGGTATCCTCCTATACAGGCCAATATTTATATACAAAAGAAGCCATGAAGGCTTATTTGAGAAAACTCAACCCAGGAGGGGTTGTGGGGCTTGTTCATGGGTCGTCACGATTGTTGGCGACGATCAAGGCTGCGTTTGAGGATTTGGGCTATCCCGATGCACAACAGCATATTGTTGAGATGGTCAAACGGTCTGTCCTGGAGACGGGCTCAGACCAAAAAGATATTTGGGATCCGTTTCAGGCAAGGGACTTTTTGATCAAGAATACCCCTTTTACCGCAGAGCAGATGAGCGCGATGTCGCCGTCTATTTCTGAAATGGGGTTAGAAGTGGTTCTTTCTCCTTTTTATGTGCATCCACGATATGCCATAGATCGTTTGATCTTACGGCATCCTGACATCGAAAAACTGATGAACGACCTGAGCAAAAAGAATGCGATGGACCTGACGCTCATGACGGATGACAAGCCATATATATATAACCAGTTTCGTTTTAATGGGATCAATCTGAAAGGGCTCAGAGAAGTATGGGCAGGAAAGAGTCTGTTGTCTGTATTGTCGGAGTACTCTTTGCAAGAAGTGATGTTCGCCTTTATTTTTATTTTTATCAGCGGAAGTTTTCTGCTGATCATGGCTCCTTTGTTTTGGATTAAAAGATTTTCGGTGACGTTCGCGGATGCAAAATGGCTTGCCTATTTTGCGCTGCTTGGGCTGGGGTATATGTTTGCTGAGATCTCAATTCTGCAAAGATTTACCTTTTTTTTGGGCAATCCAGTCTATGCGTTCTCGGTGGTCTTAGCGGGTCTTTTAGTTTCGAGCGGCATTGGGAGCGCGTCTTCCAGCCTTTTGTTTCGTGAGAACGTGCTCAGCATTCCTAAGGCGGCGGTTCTGGTGACTGGCGTTTTGATTCTCTACTATTTGATTCTTGACAAGATTATCGCGGCCTGCCTGGGCTCGCCGTTTTTCGGGCGGCTAGGCCTATCCGTTCTGTTTATTTTCCCGCTGGGGTGGCTATTAGGCATGCTTTTTCCTCAGGGGCTGAAAAAAATCAATACACAGCGCCCTCATTTAATCCCATGGGCTTGGGCCTTTAATGGCTACATGTCGATTGTGGGAAGCCTTATTAGCATCTATTTATGCTTTGTCACAGGGATCAATGCGTATTTTTTAATCGCAGCCGGGCTATATTTCGCGCTTGTCTTTTTAAAAATAAAATGAGGCAGGCACGAATGTCTTGCTACCGGTCCCTGGGGAATGTGGAGTCCTTATCTTATTGATTACCAAGAGTTTTATTCTGTGAAGGAAAAAAGGGCGCGCTCCTGATTATTGAATCCGGGGCGGTTTTTTTGTCCCCTGAACAAAGTTTGTTTTTTTATCAAAAATATGCTATGCTTTTTTTACTAAGAAAACGCTTTTTTATCTGCCTTCGCAGAAAGTTATTGTAGATTCCGCGAATAAAAAATAAGGCGGATAAAAAATTGACCACGGGCTTTGCCCGTAGGGTTCCATATTCAAAAACAGGGGGCAGCCATGTACAACACCATTCAGCATAACCGATTTGGTTTTGTTGTACGCTTGTTATCTGTTCTCATTATCTTTACTTTTCTTTCCACAACCATTCTGCCGCCGGGTTACGCGCAAAGCATTGGGCTCACCTTGCCGCTTCCCGGGGCCATGGTCAGCATCAGTCCTGCGTTTACTCCGGTGCTGCTTAAAGGCATGACTGTTCATCCGGATAATCCGCTGCAATTTGATTTTATTCTGGATAGCGGCAACACTCATTTGAATGACGCTGAGATGCGCAACGAATCTGAGCGCCTGGTAAAATATTTTCTGGCTTCGATGACCGTGCCGCACAATGACCTGTGGGTTAATTTATCTCCGTATGAACAAGACCGGATCATTCCTGAGGAATTGGGCAAAACCGAATTAGGCCGCGATTTGCTGGCGCAGGATTATATGTTAAAGCAGCTCACCGCCACCCTGGTCTATCCGGAGAATGAATTGGGACAAAAATTCTGGAAGCGTATTCATAAAATTGCCAAAGAGCAATACGGTGTGGACAGTGTTCCTACCGATGTATTCAATAAAGTCTGGATCCTGCCGGAGACGGCCACTGTGTATGAGCATCAGAACACCGTTTATATTGTTGATACGTATCTGAAGGTCATGCTGGATGAGGATTACATTTTGCTTCAGAAAAGCCGTCAGGCTGATCCGAATGGTTCCAGCATTCAGGGCGCGTCTGAAGGCACGGGCAACACGGAACTACCCGCGTTAACCAAACAAATTATCAGAGAAGTGATCCTGCCGGAAATTGAAAAGGAAGTCAATCAGGGAAAAAACTTTGCCCCGCTGCGTCAGATCTATCATTCCCTTATTTTGGCCAAATGGTACAAACAAACCGTCAAGAACAGCCTGATGTCCAAGGTCTATATTGACCAGAACAAAACCGCAGGTATCGAGAGCAATGATACGCAGATGAAAGAACGGATTTATGGTCAATATATGGAGGCATACAAAAAAGGTGTGTTTGACTATATTAAGGAAGATTACGA
This sequence comes from Candidatus Omnitrophota bacterium, assembly GCA_038222225.1. Lineage (GTDB taxonomy): Bacteria > Omnitrophota > Gorgyraeia > Zapsychrales > JANLHA01 > JAKLFA01. The sequence goes on along the minus strand of JBBRHV010000048.1, from coordinate 9,131 downwards.
TGAATTAAGTAAGACCGTGATTCCGCGTCAGTATTTTTCCGGAGGGTTTCAGGATGCCAATATTAATATTGGAAAAACGAACAGCGCCGGGATGGTCAACTCTTCGGTGGTGGGGAAAAATCTCACCATGAAAGTCGAAATTGATCCGCAAGAGAATGACACCAACGCCTCGATTTTGAGCGGGCCGTGGACGTTGAATGGGGCGAGAAATTTTTTGAGGACTCACGATTCCATTCAAACTGATAAAGCTATCCGCGCAATAAACATGGTTGGAAGAGCTGAGGAGTTCAATGAGAACGATGTGATAACACTAAAAGAACTATTCGCAAAAACTTATTCCAATAATGTCAAAGATGCAATTAAACAGTATTTGACCAAAAAACAACTGGTTGATGCCATTATTTTAGCCCTTCAGCATCACTCATTTGGTCACGAAAAATTAAGGCAACCTCTAAAAATGCTATTTTTGAGTCATTTACTGATTCCGCTATCGTCGATAAAGAGCCATTCATTTTGACTGTAAATGGAATTATTAGAGGTTGCCTTAATTAAAGATCTGGCGGAACTCAACGACAAGCGCGCGGTTGACCCACTCTATGATCTTACAAAAAATGGCACGATCCTAACCCCCTTTGCAGTGAGAGATGCATTAAGATCACTGGAGGATGTTAAAAAAGCTGAATTGATTGAAACTGCTCTCAGAGAACTCAAGAACAAGGTTTCTGGGCATGATTATGAGAAAATTATAATTTCCCCTACTTTTGGCAATGTTTTGTCATTTGTGGAAGAAGGGATTGTTTTTGATGTTACAAATACCGGAGGCGGCACTAGAGAGGCAGAGATTGTTGATTGGGAACCAACTTCTTATTGGCATGGGACTAATCTGGTGGAAGAAGTAATTTCCATTGATGAATATGGGGGGTGGCACCGAGGCTATTGGGGGGGCAGTGTTGAGGTTGAAAATCCTGATAATTGGGTTGTTACGTCCCCAGAAAAAATCGAGATTGTGAAGGGAAACAAGTTTGAGGCCAACAGTGCTGTTTTGCCGGTTGCTTTTTTGGGCGCTATTTCAACCAACTATTTTTCAGCCTTTAACGGCAGCATCCTCGCTGCTGCGAGTTTTACGAATTTAAAGGAAGGGCTTCCCGGACTAATAATAATGTTTGGTTTTGTTGTAGCTCTTGGGGTGTTTAATTTTTTCGCAATGGAGGACGGATTTGATAAAATTAAAAAATCCAGAATTTGGCCTCCGACTTTGAAGTGGGCGAGAAATTTTTTGGATTACGGATATCATGGCGGTTCAAATGATATCAAAAAGGCCATTCGCGCCTTATATATCATTGGCAATCATTTGAAGTCCAATGATGCGGATGCAGAAAGACTGCAGAAGGCGATTGAGAGCTCGCCTGGCATTTTAGAAGAACTCAAGGATACGCGGGCAATCAAACCTTTGTTAATGGTTCTTTCGAAAAATGCTTCAGCAGAGATTGAAATCACTTCAAAAAAACTAGGCGCAACCAATGAGAAACTGGTTGATGCCTACATTCAAGCACTTGGTTCATACAAATCTTCGGTTGTTGAGCTAGCGAGTAAAAGACTGGGCGAATTGGGAGATAGTCGGGCGATAGATCCTTTATTCAATGCGTTTTTCGCGGAGACCCTTCCAGAAACTGAAGTTGCTTTAAGAAAACTGGGTATAAATAGTGACATGATTTTTCGTTATATTCGGCTCCTTCGATTATCCGACTCTTCAACGGTTGATACAGCAATTCAAGAATTAGGCAAATTAGGAAACGTCAAAACAGTTGGACTTTTAATAAGCCTAGTTCAACAGTCTGCGAATATTCTTGTGGCAGATGCTCTTTGGAATATAGGAGTGAAAAATCCTGAAGCGGGTATTATTGAATCAGGAAGAATATCTGCAAAAATTATGAAAAGAATAAAAGAAGGATTGAATGACGAACGACCCAGCGCGCCGAATAAACCTATAGAGCCATCCGCCCCTAGGTATGATGGTTATAATCCGGATCTTGCCGGAGGAGGAGGAGGGCGGGATCGTGGAGCCGAGGAGAAATATCACGTGGAGCTAGAAGAGTATGAAGAAGAAATGAAGGCTTATCCAGAAAAAATGAAAGAATTTGAAGTGTGGGCTCGTGAATGGGATGCAAAAGCAGCCTTATTAATCCAAAAACTCGAATCTTTACGCACGACCGGACAACAAACCAACGCTTCTGTCACCGCAGACAACGATGTCGGCGGGATCGACATGAACAATATTGAGCTTGACCGCCAGGGTCAAGGGGAGGGGATTTTGTTTGATATGACAGGCATGGAGCCGCTGCTCAATATGGATATTCAGGGGTTCAGCCCGGTCATTATTGATATTGTGCCGATCAACAGCATGTTGCCGATCTTAGGGCTGGCTGACCCAACCGAAAAAGGCACCAAGTTCGGTGAAGAGGAAGTCCAGGAAAATTTACAGCTGTCGCAGGTGGATTCATAGCCCTGACGTCGGCACAGGTCCCATTTTATCCGGTGGCGCAGAAGACCCCGGGCTTGCCCGGGGATGAATGCACATTTAGGATTCAGCCCGGATAACCCCGAAGCATGCGCAGAACATTTCGAAGAAATTTTCAAGCGTTGATGCGAGGGGTCATTTGGTAAAGAACCACGGGCTCTGCTCGTTGGGTTCAACATAAAAATGCAGGGGGCTGCCATGTTTCACACGATTCAACAGAACCGTTTTGGTTGTGCTGTACGTTTCTTATCGGCTGTGATTCTTGTTTCATTTCTTTCCACCACTATTCTGCCGCCCGGTTACGCGCAAAGCATTGGGCTCACCTTGCCGCTTCCCGGGGCCATGGTCAGCATCAGTCCTGCGTTTACTCCGGTGCTGCTTAAAGGCATGACTGTTCATCCGGATAATCCGCTGCAATTCGATTTTATTCTTGATAGCGGCAACACCCGCTTTAATGACGCTGAGATGCGCGATGAATCCGAGCGCCTGGTGAAGTATTTTCTGGCCTCCATGACCGTGCCGCACAATGACCTGTGGGTTAATTTATCTCCGTATGAACAGGACCGGATTATTCCTGAAGAGTTGGGCAAAACTGAATTAGGCCGCGATCTGCTGGCGCAGGATTATATGTTAAAGCAGCTCACCGCCACGTTGGTCTATCCGGAACAGGAATTGGGAAAAAAATTCTGGGACCGCATCCACAAACTGGTCAAAGATCAATACGGCGCCACTGAGATCCCGACGGATGTGTTTAATAAGGTCTGGATATTGCCGGAGACGGCCACTGTGTATGAGCATCAGAACACCGTCTATATTGTTAATACGCATTTGAAGGTCATGCTGGATGAGGACTACATTTCTTTACAAAAAAGCCGTCAGGCTGATCCGTCCGGTTCCAGTATTCAGGGTGCGCCTGAAGTTGCGAAAAACAGCGAACTTTCAGAGCTGACCAAACAAGTCATCCGCGAAGTGATCCTGCCGGAAATCGAAAAGGAAGTCAACCAGGGAAAGAACTTTGCTCCGCTGCGTCAAATTTATCATTCGCTGATCCTGGCCAAATGGTACAAACAAACTGTCAAGAATAGCCTGATGTCCAAGGTCTATATTGACCAGAACAAAATCGCGGGTATCGAGAGCAATGATGAGCAGATGAAAGAGCGCATCTACGGTCAGTATATGGAAGCCTACAAAAAAGGTGTGTTTGACTATATTAAGGAAGATTACGATGAATTGAGTAAGACCGTGATTCCGCGTCAGTATTTTTCCGGCGGGTTTCAGGATGCCAATATTAATATTGGAAAAACGAACAGCGCCGGGATGGTCAACTCTTCGGTGGTGGGGAAAAATTCGAGGATGGGGGTTGAGATCAAGCCGCAGGGGGGCGACACCAATAGCACAATATTGTCATCATATATTCCGGGCAGAGAAATGCAGACAGCGAACGCCATGGGCAGTTATTTTTACAACAATTTCGAGCATGGATTCACTGAATATGGGCAGTTTGAAGTTTCTGTTCTCAACATCGGTGGCCGCTGGGAGATGAAAGGAGACTCTTGGGTCGATGCCATGGGGATCGACAGGGCAGGGAGCACTTATCAGGAATACAAAAACGCTATCCATGAATTATTTTCTAACACCCATCTTCGGGACACGCTGACTACAGAACAGTTGTATGGCAAGATTGTTGAATTGCAGAACACATATTTCCCCGAAGAAATGGCTGCTCTTGAAAAGAAACTATCGCAAAGCCTTCGGCAAACTGCCTCGGGAATCATTCAGACTACAGGGGAAGCCCAAAATCTGGAGGATAAAATTCTTGCCGCGGTATTCGCTGATTTTGGAAACAACATTTTTGAGTCGACCGCAGGGGCTTCAAAAAACAGCATGGAGCATTTAAGCACGTGGTTAAATTATCAGCAAGCCTACCCTAAACGATACCCATTGGCAAAACAGGATGAACGGCCGGCCTTTCTAAGCGAAGTCCGCTCCGCGAAGCATTATGTCCATGTGGCCGGAAGCGTCAACGGCCTGGCTGCCGACCTAAAAGTTTTTGGCGAAGAATTTCTTAATATCATGGGTAAAGACGGAAGAGTCACCGTTGTCGTTAAGCACGATCGGGTGGGAAGTGACGCGACCATGGATGATGTGGAGCAGCTTTTAAAACTTCCCGAATTTAAGGCGTTGAATGCGTTGAGAGAACAGGGAAGATTCATTGTCATTGAAAGCGGAACCGTTGCCCAGCGGGGGACTAATTTTCGTACGCTCTCACCGGAATTCTCCAAGGCCCTCAGTGAGGTTGGCAAGGGCAATGCCGTACTGGGTATCAAGGGAGAGCTTAACAATGTCACTTCAGACAGCATTCCCTATGGCCATTACCGTTTTTTTCTGGCGCGGGACATCGCCACCTGCCGACGGGTTTCGGTTTTCTGGGATATCAACGAGCATGAGGCGCCGTTCCCCATAGTTCAAAAAGTCGCAAAAAACACAAAACTTACATCATTTCAGGAAAGACAGCCGCAGGATATTTTGGATGCTGTTGCCGAAGGAGTTTTTGAACGGGCAGGGGAAGGAATGTATATTGGAGAAGAACTGTCTCTTCAGGATGGAAAAACAGCCTTGGTCACCGGTGCGGTCATTCCACAGGGCTGGAAAATGGGTATGACTCGGGCAAGCGCCGTTCCGTTAGGATATTCTGAAAACATAAACAGAACATTATTATCACATGATAAGGTCGCCGACCTTTATGAAGATACCATCGCTACCATTAACGGTTTGTATTTTTTTACTCCCAAGCTGCGCACCGGATACAACCGTCTTGTCGATGATGAAGGCAGACCTGAGGAGAAGATTGAAGATGTAAATTTTTATATCGGTCCGTTCAAAGAAGGCCGGAATGTGACGATCCCCTTGTTTAATAAAGGTTATTTCGGCATGAAAGATGGAAGGCTGCAATTCGGGAGGCTTCGGCTGGAGGGAGGCCGTATCACCGCAGACATTGGCGGAAAGACAGTGACGCTCGAGTGGAATGCGGCCAATGTGGACAGCGACACGGTAGCAGCTGGTGAGGCTGCCGTTGCTAATAGCAGTGATGAGATTGTTGTTTATACTCCTATGAAGTCCGCTGAGTATGCGGAAAACCCCAGGCCGAACCATTACGACAACGGTTATACATTGAAAGTCGGTGATGGCCGGGTGAATATTGTGATCATCAATAACAAGATCACTTTGATTAAAAAAGGCAATGTGAATATTCCTCCGGTCGGGATCGTTATATCGCTGACAGAACAGGCCTTTGAATCAAAGTTCGGAAGCAGTTTTCAGTTTGGAACCGAAGGGCCTAATTCGCACATCCGTTTCACAAAAGGATTCGATATCACGTTTGTTCCGGACGCGCAGGCCAAAGGGAGCGGCCTTGACTGGTATTACGGCGGAGGCACACTGCTTTATATGAACGGTAAGAATCTGGTTACTTCCCAGGAAGAGGAAAAACAAAACTTCTCTCAAGAAGGCTGGTTTAAGTTGCTCTCCATGCAGACTCAGGAAACGCAGGTCCAGGATTGGGTGCGCGGGCCACGGGCTATTTTAGGAACCGCAAGAAATATTCAAACTAGTGAAGTCGAGCCCTTTGTTTTTGTATTCAGTGGGCGCCTGTCCAATATCCCTGGCGTTAATTTCGGGGAAGCCATGGAAATTATCAAGAATAAACTGGGAGATAATCGCGCCATTATTGACGCCATTAATTTGGACGGGGGGTCTTCCGCCGCGTTCAATGTTGTGGACAAAGGTAAAGTCGTGACCATCAGCAAGCCCGGACCCGGGCCGGATAACGCGGCTGGATTTCGGCGTCCGGTCTCAAGCGTGATCCATTTTGAACAGCCTGGATATGGCGCGCTGGACTCCAAAGCAGAAAAAGACGACGCCACCAATGCCTCTATTCTTAACAATTCGTTGGCGTCAAGTAGGTCCAAGCCTATTCCGGTTATTTTGATCTTAGGAATGCCCGGTTCTGGCAAAGGAACTGTGGGACAAGAACTGGCTGAGGATCTAAGAATCCCTCACATTTCTTTAGGGGAAATACTTCGAAACATGTGGGCAGAAGATTCGTCTATTCCCAGGACACCGGATCTTGGTGCGAAGAAATTAATCCAGTATTTAGATAAAAATCGAACTTCTATTGAACACGGTTTTATCCTTGATTCCAATCCAATCTCTGTCAGTAGTCAAGAAATATTGGAAAAGGCCCTGAGGGAAGAGGGCGCAGATATTGTGAAAGTTATTAACGTCCAAACCGATCGATACGCTGCAGAAAAACGATTCGCAGAAAGGTCTGATCGACACGGTGATAGCAGGTATAGCAGTAAACAAGAGCGATTCGATGTTAGAATGGAACAGCATAATTTGGTAACGGTCAGACTACTTCAGCAGCATCAACAGGACGGGAAAATAATCAACTTTGATAATAACGGAAGTTTAGATGAGATGAGAAGGAAAACGCATGAAATTATTCCGGAAATTAATATTGCGCGTATTATGCATATGACACATCAGATATGGAATGAAGATGATATTCGAAATCTGTACGTGCCTCTCGTTCAAAAAATGATAGAAGAGCAAGCTGATCAGGGAAAGCGCCTAACGATCGGAATATCGGGGCTTAGCGGGTCAGGCAAAACAGAATTGGCGGTTCTTTTCAACACCATCGCATGCGTTCTTAACGGTAGTGGTTACAGCGCTGTTCTGCATCAAGATGATTTTTTTATGACGAAGGATGAGTTGCAGAGATCCGGTGAGGAGGAGTGGACTCCTGAAGCCGTTAATATAAACGAGATTTCCCGCCAGATTAGTTCTTTCAAGACAACTGGAGAAGCCGAGTATCCCATTTTAGTAAAAAATGAAAAAAATTCTTCACATCAAAATTTTAAAAAGGTTGGCAGTGAAACCATCGCGGCCGAAGGGATTTTATTTGTTGAGGGGATTGACCTTTTAAATCGGAACACTCAGCAGCATGAGGAGCTTTATACAAAATTTGATCGAACAATATATATTGGAGCCGATTTTGAAAACATTAAACACTGGTGGCTGGATAGAGAACAGAGAAAATATCCTGAAAGAGTAGATGCTGATTACGAAAAAAAATGGCAAGAAAGAATCAGTCCCAGAAAAAGAAGCACGGCAAGTTTGAGTATTGAGGAACGTCTACAGTCGTGGATGAATGCAGACATTGTTTTGAAAAAAGAAAAGGATCACAGGATTGAAGAAATTAACGTTCGGAGCCCTTTGGCAAAAGGACTTAGCCTGACAAAAGTTAATGAAGTCACAATTAATCCAGTTCACTCTGTTGAAACAGCAATCACAAGATTGAAACAAAAGGTAAGAAGCCTTCAAGGGCAAGATCGGATCGCTGCCCAGGAAGTTGTGGATACCTTAACGGAAGTTAGCCAAAATTCTGGCATAGGATGGATTGATCCCTTGGTTCGAAGGGATGATGATTATGTCATCGCTTTTGCCGACCAGAACCGTCAGCAAATTGGCCTCATCCCAGATTTTTTTAAACCCGAGACATCCTTTGGCAGATATTTAGAAATGGCATTGTTTCATTTGGGATATCAACTGGCTTTTCCAAACGCATATCAATCGGTTAACAATTATTGTACAGTTTTACAAAAAAAATTATTTGGCACAGATGAACTTGTTCCGAAAAGTATCATCAACAATTACACGGATTCCCTTTCCAGGCCTCGGCAGGTGCCATTCAACTCGCTCTCGGGTTCAGAGATGCAGAAGATCAACCTTGCTGAAGGCAAAGGAAGCTTGTCCGTAGCCAGGAAATTAGCCCAACACATTCGTGAGAATAATAATGGAGAGCTGCCGACTGTCGCATTCTTGACTCCGACGGACAAGGGAGGGGGTGTTTCTGCCTTAGCAAAAGATATAGCGGAGGTGCTATTTTCCCCTTCGATAGGGATAAATGGAAAATGGATATCTGCGGTTCGGCATGAAAATATTGATTATTGGGGTGCATCGGGAAGATTCCAGCAGGCGCTCATGGGAACTGGGCGCGACCTGAATGATGAAGATATCGAACGATTAAATAGAGCCATGGCCGCTAATGTCGAAAATATGGACTTGAGTGGCGTTGATTATTTATTTTTACATGAACCGTATACATTAGGGATGATCCCTTTGATCAGAAAGAAATACCCGAAAATAAGAATCATATGGTTTAATCATGGCGATCTCTCTTCACCAAATACAAGCGGACTCCACTTGATGCAAAAATATTTAACGGAGGCTGATGCGGCAATATTCTCTTGGATGAAAGACTATATCCCTAAAGAAGGGGCCGGCGCGCCAGCTGTCTTTATGGTTCACGGCGTAAATCCAGAAGATTCAAAAAATAAAGCGTTAAATAAGAACTTTGTAAAAGCTGTAGCGCAAAAATATCATATCGATTACGATCGACCAGTCCTGTTGCACGCTGGACGATATAATATGACAAAAGACCCATTGAGATCAATTGCAGTTTACCTTCGAATTAAACAACGACTAGTGGCAGAGGGGCATGAAACTAAAGACCTGCCTCAACTGGTGATTTCTGGTGTACCTTTGGCCC
>JBBRHV010000047.1:0-17145 GCA_038222225.1 Candidatus Omnitrophota bacterium | reverse complement strand
GATATCACGATGGCTGTTAAGAAAGCCAATATTGATGTGGGCGCCAAGACGATCGAATTCAACGGCGTGGAATATGTCGTGCGCGGGATCGGTTTTATTAAAACGCTGAGGGATGTCGAGAATATTATCATTAAGACCAACGACACTGTTCCCATTTATGTGAAAAATGTTGCTGCTCAAGTGCATCTTGGCCCGGCGTTAAGAAGAGGCGTTTTAGATAAAGAAGGCGCCGAGGCTGTTGGAGGCGTTGTGGTGGTGCGTTATGGTGCCAACCCGATGGAAGCGATCAAGAATGTTAAGAGGAAAATTGCGCAGATTGAACCTGGGCTGCCAACGAAAGTCCTTTCTGACGGCAGAGTATCAAAGGTGAAAACCGTTCCTTTTTATGACCGGACCAAGTTGATCGGTGAAACGCTCGGCACATTAAGTGAGGCGCTCACGCAGGAAATACTTATTACAGTGATCGTGATCCTTTTTCTCATGCTGCATTTTAGGAGCTCCTTGGTCGTTTCGTTGACGCTGCCGATGGCGGTTTTAATGGCTTTTATCATGATGAAAATTTTTAAGGTAGATGCCAACGTGATGTCGCTGGCGGGAATAGCGATTGCCATTGGGACCATTGTCGATATGGGGATTATTATGTGTGAGAACATCATCAACCATCTCAATGAAGCCAAAGAAGGGGAAAGCACGGTAACCGTGGTTTATACGGCCGCCAGCGAAGTGGGGGGTGCTATTTTGACGGCCGTTTCAACAACCATTGTATCGTTTCTGGCGGTATTTACCATGTCCGGACCGGAAGGAAAGCTGTTTAAGCCCCTGGCTTTTACAAAAACGTTTGCGTTGTTTTCATCTGTGGTTTTGGCCCTTTTGGTTGTTCCTGCTCTGGCCCACATATTTTTTGTGAAAAGAAAAAGTCCTTTAGAGGGGATGAGGCAAAAGATGAAGCTGGCAGTTATCGGGATTGCTGTACTGATGGCTTTTAAGCTGGCTACGATCTTAGGAATCGGAATGCTGCTGTACGGAGTTTATCTTGTCTTTGGGACACACATTCCAGCGAACATTAAAAACTTGTTTTTAAAATATTCCAATGAGATTACTATTGGGCTTGTTGGGATTTTTCTTACGCACTATTGGATGCCGTTAGGTCTCGGCAAGGGGATGATCCTGAATCTTGCTTTTGTCGGGTTTATTCTGTTTGTGATCATGCTTTTATTTTTCAAGTTTAGGGATTTTTATCCAACGATATTAATGTATTTCTTGAGTCGCAAGGGGTTGTTCATGACGATTACTCTGTCGATCGTTGTCTTCGGCATGGTCATTTGGCTGGGTTTTGCAAAGGTCGTTTCACCGGTCACGGGGATTTTAAGCAAGATCGGAATTCAAGAATCTGCGATCTTGAGAATTTGGCCGGTCAGCACCCTAAATCATGCGTTTCCTGGCTTAGGCAAAGAATTTATGCCTTCTTTGGATGAGGGGTCGTATCTTTACATGCCGACAACGATGCCGCACGCCTCGATCGGCGAAGCGCTGGATGTTTTGCAAAAGCAGGATATTTTGATCAGCCAGGTTCCTGAGGTTGAATCTGTCGTCGGAAAACTTGGGCGGGTTGAATCGCCTTTGGACCCCGCCCCGATCTCGATGATCGAAACGGTCATCAGCTATAAACCCGAATACGGGGAAAAAGATCCAAAAACCGGGAAACGGCCAAGGCTTTGGCGGGAGCATATTAAATCACCGGATGATATTTGGAAGGACATTTTAAAGGTGACTGAAATTCCCGGAACAACATCGGCGCCGAAGTTACAGCCGATCGCTGCCAGAATTGTAATGCTTCAGTCGGGGATGAGAGCGCCGATGGGCGTTAAGGTTTTCGGAAAGAACTTAAAGGAAATCGAAGAGGTCGGTTTTCAGATCGAGCGTTTTTTAAAAGAAGTTCCGGGCATTGAAACCAGCGCCGTGATCGCCGATCGCATTGTCGGAAAACCGTATATTGAGTTTGAGATCGATCGCGAAAAGATCGCCCGTTATGGTGTGAATATCCGCGAGGTTCAGGACGTGATTGAGGTGGCTATCGGAGGCATGGTAGTAACGACGACCGTTGAGGGCCGGGAGCGGTATCCGGTGAGAGTGCGCTATCCCAGAGAATTGCGCGATTCGATCGAAGAATTGCAGAACGTGCTTCTTCCGACAGATATGGGAGCGCAGGTCCCTTTGTCACAAGTGGCGACTCTCAAATTTGTTCGCGGGCCGCAAATGATCAAAAGTGAAGACGCATTTTTAGTAGGCTATGTTTTATTCGATAAAAAGGCCGACGTTGCGGAGGTGAACGCTGTTCATGCGGCCCAGAACTATCTTCAAAGCAAGATTGATTCAGGAGAATTCATTCTTCCTCCCGGAACAAGTTATAAATTCGCCGGGAACTATGAAAATCAAGTCCGGAGTGAAAAGAACTTAGCGGTTGTCCTGCCGCTGAGCTTGTTTATTATTTTTCTTCTCCTGTATTTCCAGTTTAAACGAGTTTCAACCACGGCTCTTGTTTTTAGCGGAATTCTTGTGGCGTTCTGCGGAGGGTTTATTTTTATATGGCTTTACGCGCAGAAGTGGTTTTTTTGGATGCCGTTTTTTGGAGATTATTTCAGGGATTTATTCAATATGCAAACGTACAATTTAAGTGTGGCGGTCTGGGTGGGATTTTTGGCCCTGTTCGGTATTGCCAGCGATGACGGCGTGGTTGTCGCGACATATCTTGATCAAAGGTTTGCGGAACAAAAGCCAAGAAGCATCCATGAAATCAGAGAAGCAACGCTGGCCGCCGGCCTAAGGCGTCTGCGGCCGTGCCTGATGACAACGGCTACGACGATATTGGCTTTGCTGCCGATCTTGACATCGACTGGCCGCGGATCAGACATCATGATTCCGATGGCCTTACCGGCTTTCGGCGGGATGACGATCGAGCTGATCACGTTGTTTGTTGTGCCGGTCGGGTATTGCTGGTTAAAGGAAAGAGAACTCATAAAAGAAAAAAAGTCAGTTCAATGAAAGGGGACGATTCATGAGGAATAAATTTTTAGCTGTTTTCTTGGTGGTTGTTTTAATTCTTGGCGGAAGATCTTTCGCTTATGCTTGCGGGGGAGGCTGCGGGTGCGGGGCCCGTAAGGCGGAAGGTCAAGAGATTAAAGAAAGCTTAAAGGCTATTGAAGTTAAGAACAAAGTGTGTCCGGTTATGGGCGGCACGATTGTGGACGAAAAGGCGGTCAAGGTTGAACATGAAGGCAGGGTATATCGTCTTTGCTGTGCTGAATGTATTTTGGAATTCAAGAGCGACCCCGAGAAGTATATTGAAAAACTCAACGGGATGGCTCCGCAGGAGCCTGCTATGGATTCCTGCAATGCGGTCCACAGTTGTCAGGGATAGTTTAAAAATCCGTAGTTTATGAAAAGGAAAAAGTACTATTAACGACCAACAAATAGAGGCTTGAATAAGGAGGATATGATGAAAGCACACATTCTTTTTTTAACAGCAGTGATCGTATTGGCCGGCAGTTCTTATGGTCTTGCGGCCGGAGGCGAAAGCCATCACGGGTCTCTGGGGGCCATGATGAATGAGGAAAAAACTCCGAAGGCCCCGGCGGAAGAGAAGGCCGTTGATGTGGGCAATAAGATCTGCCCTGTCAGCGGGGAGAAAATCGGAGACATGGGCCCAGGGGCGCAGTATGAGTACAAGGGGAAGATCTATAATTTTTGTTGTACCGGCTGCATCGAAGAATTCAAGAAAGACCCTGAAAAATATGTCAAGGTTGTGGAAGGCCAAATGGCAGAGCCTATGGGAATGGACACAAAAGGGGAACAGCCTATGATGGAAAAGGCCGGGGAACATATGATGATGAACACTGAAATGAGCGGAACGATGCAGGTCGCCATGGAGAAAGCTTTTCCAGCGGCCCCGGTGAAAGATTTCGATCTGAAGGCATTTCAGTTTGGCTATTCTCCCGAAACAATTACAGTAAACAAAGGCGATGTGGTTAAGATCCACGCGACATCAGGAGATGTTCCGCACGGGGTTATGATCAAAGAGTATGGCATTAACGTCCGAGTCGAAAAGGAAAAACCGCAGGACATTCAATTTGTCGCGGATAAAAGCGGTGAATTTGATATTGTTTGTTCTGTGTATTGCGGGTCTGGCCATGCCATGATGAAGGCTAAGCTGATTGTGAAAGAATAGAGCACAACACTATTCTAAGAAGAGAAGAAGGAGTCGCCATGAAAAACAAGATCGCGTTTTTTGTTTTGCGTGTGAGCTTGGGAATTGTGTTTCTGGCATTCGGGATCGGAAAGTTTCAGGGAGATGTCTGGGCGCAGACGATCAAGGGCATGGAAATCTTTCAGCATTTGCCCTGGAGTGTCGATATCACGGTGCTGATGATCGCGATATCAGAAGTAATAACGGGAACCTTTTTGATTCTTGGCGTGTTTACGCGGCTTATTTCTGCAATCGCCGCAGGGCAGTTGTTTACGATCCTGTTCCTGTTACAGTTTCAGGAAACACGGGATATCGGTTTGTTGGGGATGGCTGTTTATATGGCCTTGGTCAAAGATGAATCTTTTGGAGTGATGTGGATATTTCATCGGATTATGACTCCCAAAGGGTTTGTCTAAATATTGAGGAAGGGGTATAGGATGGTTAAAGATCTTATATGCGGAATGGACGTAGATGAACAACGTGCCAAAACAATTAAGAGAGATGGCAAAACATATTATTTTTGTAGTGATAAATGCAAAGACACGTTCATTCGGAATCAGGAACATTCATCTCAACAGGAGGGGAATGAAAAAAAGGCGGCATCGAAAGAACAGAAATATACATGTTCTATGCACCCCGAAATAGTTAGTGACAAGCCTGGTGACTGTCCCAAATGCGGCATGACGTTGACTCCGATTCAAACAAAAAGTTCATCGGCAGAAAAGGTTATTTATACCTGCCCGATGCATCCCGAAGTCGAGCAGGACCATCCCGGCGATTGCCCTAAATGCGGGATGGCGTTGGAGCCCAAAAACGCAACAGCGGATGACAGCGCAGAAAAAAAAGATACTTGGCAGTTGCAGCGAAAGCTCTGGATCGGCATCGTTTTCGGTGTTCCGGTTGTTTTTTTGTCGATGGAAGAAATGATTCCGGGACTTAAGCTGGCATTTATATCTCAGGGGATGTCTGGATGGTTGCAATTTCTGCTGGCCGCGCCGGTTATTTTTTGGGCAGGCGGATTTTTCTTTGTGAGAGCCTGGAAATCGATCCTGAACCGCAGTCTGAACATGTTCACGCTGATCGCGATGGGCGTGAGTGCAGCGTATTTTTATAGCGCGGCGGCAGTTTTATTTCCGCAGAGTTTTCCCGAATCATTAAAAATGTCAGGAAAGCTGGGATTGTATTTTGAGGCAAGTGTTGTGATCAGCGTTCTGGTTATCTTGGGGCAGTATTTAGAAGCCCGGGCGCGCTCTAAAACAGGGAAGGCGCTGAAGGCGTTGATGGGGCTAGCGGCAAAAAAAGCCCGCCGGATCAAGGACGGTCAGGAAGAAGAGGTTTCGGTGGATGATATCCAAAAAGGAGATCTGTTGAGGGTCCGTCCCGGGGAAAAGGTGCCGTTGGATGGAATCATCACAGAAGGCAAAAGCACCATTGATGAATCTATGATCTCCGGAGAGCCGGTGCCGCTTGTGAAAAAAGAAGGGGACCGGGTCATCGGCGCTACGATCAATCAGACCGGAACGTTTGTCATGAAAGCCGAACGGATCGGGTCTGAAACCGTGCTTTCCAAAATTGTTGAGATGGTGTCACAGGCTCAGCGCAGCCGCGCGCCGATCCAGGGATTGGCGGATAAAGTCGCCGGTGTTTTTGTTCCGGCGGTGATCGTGTCCGCGGTTCTGACATTTTTTATCTGGTCATTTTGGGGCCCGCAACCGGCTTTTGTATATGCGTTGGTTAATGCGATCGCTGTTTTAATTATTGCCTGTCCCTGCGCTTTGGGCTTGGCAACGCCGATGTCGATCATGGTCGGAGTGGGCCGGGGAGCGCAGTCCGGAGTCCTGATCAAGAATGCCGAAGCCATTGAAAAAGCTGAGAAGATCACGCATGTGCTGACCGACAAGACCGGCACATTGACCGAAGGTAAACCACGCGTGACCTCGATTGAGACTGCGGAAGGAATTGGAGAACAAGACCTGCTTTCTGTTGCCGCTTCTTTGGAACAATCCAGCGAACACCCGTTGGCGCGGGCCGTGCTTGACTATGCGAAAGAAAAAAATACCAGTTTTAAGACGGTTGAAAATTTTGATGCGGTGACTGGCGGCGGAGTCAAAGGAAAAATAGAAGGGAAGGGTGTTTGTTTGGGGAAGGGAAAGTTTATCGTTGAGCTTGCCGGAGAATTGCCAGAAGGGTTAAAGCAAAAAGCAATAGCAATGCAGGAGAAGGCTCAAACAGTTGTTTGGGTGGCACAGGAAAAAAATATTATGGGCATGCTTGGCATTTCAGATCCGATTAAAAAAAGCACACCGCTTGCGATTCAGGAACTTCATGCTCTTGGGTTGAAGGTTATCATGCTCACCGGAGACAATCAAAAGACGGCGCAGGCGATCGCTAAAGAGTTGAACATTGATGATGTCCGGGCGGAATTGGAACCTAAGGACAAACAAGACATTGTGAAAGAGCTGACAGAAAAAGGGGCCTTGGTTTTAATGGCAGGAGACGGAATTAACGACGCGCCCGCACTGGCACAAGCCGAGGTCGGCGTTGCCATGGGGACCGGAACGGATGTGGCGATCGAAAGCGCCGGTATAACATTGGTGAAAGGGGATCTCAACGGGATCGTGAAGGCGCTCAAATTGAGTCGCGCGGTTATGCGCAATATTCGGCAGAACCTGTTTTTCGCGTTCATTTATAATTCTCTCGGGATCCCACTTGCGGCGGGCATTCTCTATCCTTTAACCGGGCTTTTGCTGAACCCCATGATCGCCGGTGTCGCGATGAGCTTCAGTTCGGTTTCTGTCATCGGCAATGCGCTGAGGTTAAGGGCAGTAAAATTGTAGCTCGGGAACGGTTTAGAAAAGGAACATAAAATGGTTTATTATTTTAATAAAATCGTGGCGGGAAATTTTGAGGACATTATTCTAAGGGCCACAGAGGAACTCAAGAAGGAGGGCTTTGGAGTTTTGACAAAAATCGACATCAAAGAAAAGTTGAAAGAGAAGCTGGATGTTGATTTTAGAAAGCATGTGATCTTAGGCGCCTGCAACCCGCCGAGCGCAAATAACGTGAGAGAAAAGCTAAAAAAAGTCATTGAGCGTTTATAAGATCATGGGGCTTCGTTGGTGCTACGCTGAGATTGCGCAATATCCGGAGTTAATCTTTTTGAGGGGCTTTCAAAACGATTTCTTGTTTTCCATTTTCGAACGCTTTGCGCTATAATGCCTTTGGTTTCAGAAAAAAAATTGGCGCTCACTTCTTATGAAAATACGATTCCTGTTTATAATTGTTTTGTTGGCAACGATCGGATGTCTGTCCGGCTGCGACCGCGTTTACCGCCTACTTCAAAAAGAAGGCGCGCAGGAACGGGACATGATCGGAGAGGTCAATGTCTATGAGCCCAATGAACGGGTGCGCCGGGTTCAGCAGCGGTTAAAGCTGTATGGGTACCGCATCGGAAACGCGGATGGGATTCTGGGAGCCAATACGCGCAATGCGGTCGAGACCTTTCAGAAGGACATGGGGTTAAAGCCGTCGCGTTTTATTGACAAAGAAACGTGGGAAAGCCTTCTGGAGTTTGACCGTTATGCCTTGATCGTGAATGATGAGATCCATATTCCGGCGGTGCAGGTGGCGATGAAAGCCGCCGGTTTTGATCCCGGGACTGCCGATGGAAAAATGGGGGCCCGGACCCAGGAGAAATTGAAAAAATTTCAAGCCGCGCATGGCTTGAAACCGGATGGGAAAATCGGTCTTCAAACTCTGATGGCGCTCAAGCAGTATTTGCAGCCGGCCGAATTTAAGAAAACAGAAAAGTAATATAGGGCCTTGATGATCAGCGGTTGGTCTGCGGACGCAAATGAAAAACCGCGATTTCCGGCCTTGACCAGAATCTTATCCGCGGAGCGTGTCCGCCTTCCATTCCGATCCCGTTATTAACATAAACGATTTTTTCGCCGACTCGATATTTTCCGGATTCGTATGTCTTGCCATAGGGGGACAGCGTTACCAGCGCGCCGTAAAAGGGGAGGCCCACCTGGCCTCCATGGGTGTGGCCCGAAAGAAAGAGATCTATGGAGTTTTCGCCCAGCTGTTCATGAATACCCGGAACGTGATAGAGAAAAATAGTGAAGGACTCCTTCGGGAGCTTTTCTAAAAAGGACAGCTCATCCGGCGAGCTTGCAGCGTTTGACCCTGCCACGACAACGCTGTCACCATTTTTTTTCAAGACCACCGCTTTTCCGTTCAATTCCACAAAACCTGTGTTGTCGAAAAGAGTGTCCTGGTTTGGGTTCCAGAGGTCCCAGTTTCCCTTCACGGCAAACTTGCCCAAAGGAGCGTTCAGGCTGCGTAACGTTTTTTTAAATGTTTTGAGCGCGCTGAGATCGTTGACCGCGTCTCCGGTAAAAACAATAATATCCGGATCCAGGGCATTGATGATGTTCACTAATTTTCTTTCATTGCGTATCTTTTGATCGCAATGAAGGTCGGATATTTGGACAATTGTAAGTTCGGCCGTTTTAAGCTTCGGTGTCTCAATGACAATCTGATGGACTTTAAGCCAGTACGGTTCGATGAAATAGGCATATAAAAGGCAGATGATACCGATGAATGCTATGGCATGGAGTATGGCGGAGCGGTTAGGGGTTTTCCCTGTTTTGCGGCGTATGGAAGCGACAATATATTTACATTCGGATAAATAAATGAACAGCCAAAAAAGGAGAAAGGCGCTGACGGAAAGAGTTTCTTTTGTATTCATGTGGGCTCCATTTGAAGATTCTTACTAAGTATATATATTAATATAATAAGTGTCCAGGGCTAAACCTTGTTCAAATGACGGTTTTAGCGTATAATAAGGCCTGTTGATTTTTAGTTGTCTGGATAGGAGGAAAGATGGTGGGAGCAAACGAGTTGCCGTTCAAAGCGGTCGTTTTTGATCTGGATGGAGTTATTACGAAAACAGCCAGGGTTCACGCGGCATCCTGGAAGGCGACGTTTGATGAATATTTGCAGGTGCGCCAAGAGCGGGAGGGGGAACCTTTCAAGGAATTCACCCATGAAGAGGACTACTTGCCTTATGTGGATGGAAAACCACGCTATAAAGGGGTAGAGAGCTTTTTAGAATCCAGAGGGATCAAAATTCCTTTTGGGGATCCTTCCGACAGGCCCGATCAGGAAACCATTTGCGGTTTGGGAAACTGTAAAAATGTCAAATTCAGGGAGGTTTTGGATCATGACGGCGTTTCTGTTTACGAAAGCATGGTACGTTGGATCGGTGAACTATTAGAGCAAGGCATTCATGTAGGCGTGGCTTCTTCCAGCAAAAATTGCCAACGGATCTTGCAAAAGGCAGATCTTGAGCATCTTTTTGAAACACGGGTGGATGGAGTTGTGTCGGCAGAACGAGGGCTGAAAGGAAAGCCCAATCCGGAGATCTTTGTTGTGGCGGCAAAGGAGATGGGTTGCTCGCCGGCGGAATCGATCGTCGTTGAGGACGCGGTATCCGGTGTTCAGGCAGGACGCAACGGCGCGTTTGGTTTGGTCATCGGCATGGCCAGGAAAGACAATGAAAAGGAACTGAAAGAAAACGGCGCTGATGTTGTGATCAAAAATTTTGACGGCGTGGATACGGCGAAAGTGGCGGAATGGTTTTTAAAGAAATTAACAATGAATAGTTAACAGATAACAAGTAATGAGCTGCTTCGCAGCTAAAGGCGCACGGAACGTGCGCACAATAATTGTTAGCTGTTCGTTGTTAGTTGTTCATTGAAAGCGGAAAGGTTTGATCATGATTCCGGTTGGATTTTTTGATAATAGCGAAGATGTGCAGATGAAGATATTGGGTAAGGACGTGATCCTGTTTTTGGATTACGACGGGACGCTGACGCCGATCGTGGCGACTCCGGATCTCGCCGTGATGGCGGATGATATGCGTGAGTGCGTGCGCCGTTTGATCCAAAAGATGAAAGTGTCCATTGTTTCGGGGCGCGCCACCGATGATGTGCGTTCCAAAGTTCAGATCGACGGGATTTTTTATGCCGGCAGTCACGGATTTGAGATCGTCGATCCTGTGGGGTACGTGACGATCAATGAAGAAGCGCAAATGATCCGTTCCAGCATTGATGAGATCTATGAAAAACTTTCTCAACAGGTCAAACATATTGAAGGGGCCTTGATTGAGGATGTGAAATACACAGTGTCCTGTCATTACCGGCTGGTCAAAGATGAAGATTTCGCTGAATTTGAGGGGATCGTGAACACGGCGTTGACGGGGTATCCGAACTTGCGTAAAACATCCGGTAAAAAGGTTTTTGAGATTCGTCCGAATATTGATTGGGACAAGGGAAAGGCGGTCAGCTGGATCAAGAATGTTTTAAAGTTTGATCCGGAAAAACACGTGGCGGTTTATATTGGTGATGATACGACCGATGAAGACGCCTTTAAGGTTTTAAAGGATGAAGGTTTCGGTATTTTGGTGGCAGAAGACGTTCGCGAAACAGAGGCAAAGTATTATGTGCGAAATCCTTTGGAGGTGAAAAGGGTTTTGGAGTGGTTGATCGAGGTCTGAGCGCGGCGACACAGAAAGGTTTGTTTTTGAATCCCTGGAAAATACAATACACACAGTTTGATCTGGAACATGAAATTTTGCGTGAGGCGCTCTGCACGCTGGGCAATGGATATTTGGGGACACGCGGCGCGGTTCCCGAAACCGCGGCGTCGAGGGTGCATTATCCGGGGACATACATTGCCGGCGTCTATAATACGCTGATCACAAAGATTGCCGGGCGGGATATCGAGAACGAGGATTTTGTCAATTGTCCGAATTGGCTGATGTTCAATTACCGGATCAATGGAGGTCCCTGGTACAACCGGCTTCAAATCAAAATACTGTCCTGGAAAATGGAATTGAATATGCAAAAAGGCATTCTTTCCCGCCGTGTGCGCTGGAAAGATCAGCAGGGCCGCATCACCCTGGTTGAAAGCCATCGCATCGCGTCGATGTCTGATCCGCATGTTTGCGCAACGCGGTTTTCGATTCTCCCTGAAAATTATGACGGGCAGATCACAGTGCGCACGGGGATCGACGGACTGATCATGAATGCTGGTGTGGAGCGTTATCGTCAGCTGAATTCTAAACATCTGCAGCCGGTGGCGCATGGCGAATTCGGGGAAGACGGGATTTTTTTGACGATGCGGACCAATCAGTCCCGCATTGAAATTACCGAAGCGATGCGGACGCTTGTGTTTGAGAACGGTGAGCGCGTGAAGCCGGAACTGGCGGTCCTTTTGCACGGGCGAGAGCGGATCATGCATGAAGTGACGTTGGAGGTTAAAAAATTAAGTAAATGCACGTTTGAAAAGGTCGTCAGCATTTATACATCCAGAGATCATGGCGTTGCCGATCATCAGGAACTCGCCAAGGAGAAAGTTTCCCACATCAAGGATTTTAACGCCGCCTATCAGCCTCATCAGGCCAGATGGAAAGCGCTTTGGAGCGTCTTTGATATTGATGTGGAAGAGCAGCCTCGCGTTCAGCAGGTCCTGCGCCTGCACACATTTCATTTGTTGCAGTCCGCCTCGACCTATAATGAAGATATTGACGCGGGATTGCCGGCACGCGGGCTTCACGGAGAAGCGTACCGCGGGCATATCTTTTGGGATGAAATTTATTCGTTTTCCTTTTACAATCTGCATGCGCCCGAGATCACGCGCGCGCTTTTGATGTACCGCTACCGGCGGCTTTCGGCCGCCAAGGAGTATGCCCGTGAGCATGGATATCGGGGAGCGATGTATCCCTGGCAGAGCGCTTCTACCGGAGCGGAAGCAACCCAGGTGGTTCACCTTAATCCGATGTCCGGAACATGGGGACCGGATTACAGCTGCCTGCAGCGGCATGTTTCTTTAGCCGTTGCTTATAATGTCTGGACATATTTTTATACGTCGGGAGACCGGGATTTTCTGAATCGTTACGGCATAGAGATGCTTTTGGAAGTTTCTCATTTTTGGTCCAGTATCATCACGTGGAATGCCAAGATAAAACGTTATGAGATCAAGGGCGTCATGGGGCCGGATGAGTTCCATGAAAAATATCCGGGCGCGAAAAAAGGCGGGATCGACAACAACGCCTATACCAATGTGCTGACCGTTTGGGTGCTGGAAAAGGCGCTTTCTACTTTGGAGATGCTGTCCGAAGCTGACCGCGAGGCGCTTTTGGCAAAAACTCAGGTCAGTCAGGAGGAGTTGAAGCGTTGGTGGGATATTACCAAAAAGATGTATGTCCCGGTGGATCAGGATGGGCTGATCCAGCAATTTGACGGGTATGAGGATCTCAAGGAGCTGGATTGGGACAGCTACCGAAAGAAATACGAGAATATTCATCGTATGGATCGCATTTTGAAGGCCGAAGGATTGTCGCCGGATAGTTATAAGGTCGCCAAGCAGGCGGATACGCTGATGCTGTTTTATTTGTTGAACGATGAAGAACTGAAAGTTATTTTTGAGAAGTTGGGATATGCGTTTCATCCGGACATGCTTCGCGTGAATTATGATTATTATGTGCGGCGGACTTCGCATGGTTCAACCTTATCGCGGGTGGTCCATGCCTATATTGCCCGGCGTCTGGGATATGAGGAAACGGCCATAAAATTTTTTATGGAGGCTTTAGAGAGTGACCTCCATGATATTCAGGGCGGGACCACACAGGAAGGAATTCATGTCGGGGTCATGGCCGGAACGATTGATGTCTTTTTATCTTCGGTGGCGGGTTTATCCATTCGGGAAGACCGTATTTGCTTTCATCCGAATTTGCCGAAGGGGTGGAATTCGATCAAATTCAAAGTCCGCTATAAGAACATTTGGTTCCAGATCGGGATAACAAAAAAGCAGATCAGTGTTCGGGCAAAGCCGGTGGGAGCGATGGGGCTGCAGGCCTCGGCAAAAATTCCGGTTGAGGTTTGCGGGACGGAGCATTTTCTGACGCCCGGAAAGATCAAAACGATTGGTGTTTAATTTAAATTAAAGAGGACGATCATGAGCGGGTTAAAGAATCTTTATGTGTCTTCCATTTATCAGAACGCCGGAAAAACAACCGTTTCCTTGGGACTGTTCCGGTCTTTTCAGGAACGCAAGTTGCGCCCGGCATTTTTAAAGCCGGTTGGTCAACAAACAGTGCATGTGGGGGGGTTGGATGTTGATAAAGATTGCTATTTGATCGGGTCGGTTTATCGATGCCGCGGGGACCTGAAGACCATGAGCCCGGTGACTCTGGGGCACGGATTTACCGAGCAGTATATTTTTAATCCGAAAAAGGAATTGCTGCATAATAAAATTTTGAAAGCCTTTCATAAACTGACCAAGCAGAAGAAGTCTATTATTGTGGAGGGGACCGGGCATGCCGGAGTAGGATCTGTGGTGGATGTCTCCAACGCCGATGTGGCGAAAATGCTGGGATCCAAGGTTATTATGGTTGCGGAAGGCGGCATTGGGCGAAGCATCGATGAGATCATGCTGAATAAAGCACTGTTTGATGTAAAGGGCGTGGAAGTTTTAGGCGTGATCGTGAACAAAGTCTTACCGGAAAAATATGACCGCATCAAATCTGCGCTTTCCCGAGGTTTGGCGAATAAGGGCTTACGGCTGTTTGGCGTGATCCCGATGGAACCGCTTTTGCGTGATCCGACCGTCGAGCAGCTGATGGGGCAATTGAAGCTGAAGTTGTTATGCGGGAAGGAAAATCTGCATAAGCGGGTGCGCAATACGATCGTTGCGGCCATGGAGCCGGCCAACATGGTTGATCATATTTCATCGGGCACGCTGGTTTTAACATCCGGGGACCGCATTGATAATATTATGGTGGCGGTCAGTTCGCATCTGGTGGTGCAGAATCGGCGCCGACAGGTGGTCGGGATTATTCTGACCGGCGGGCTGGTTCCGGACACAAAGATCATGCGTCTTCTCAAACGCAGCGGGATCCCGGTGATGGTGACGCCGGAGGAGACCTATACAGTTGCCGGGAAGATGGACAATTATGTCTGCAAAATTCAGACGAATGATAAAGAAAAGATCCTGGAAGCCAAGAGCTTGGTCGAAAAACATGTGAATGTGGAGGAGCTCTTAAGCTTGTTATGAGCAAAATGGAGATGGTTCATAAAAAAAATATTTATATTGTTGATGCTTTGCGGACCCCTATGGCACGGGCGTTCGGCGTCCTTCAGGAATTTGATCTTTCGCAATTGACCGTTCACGTGTTGAGCGAAATCATCAAGCGTTATTCTCTGTCAAAATCCGGCGTTTCCCAGGTCATTATGGGAAATACCGTTTCTGCCGGGGCAGGGCAGAATTTTCTCCGTCGGGCAGTCATTTCTGCGGGGCTTCCCGTTGCCACTCCGACTTGCGTGGTCAATAACGTTTGCGGCTCAGGGCTTCAGTCCGTGGTGATCGGGATGCAGTCGATTTTGGCGGGGGACGCGGAGGTTGTGATCGCCGGAGGCAGCGAGAGCGCCTCTCATTCTCCGGAATTGGTGTTTAAGCGAGCCCATGATGAAAAGGTAAAACGCGGGCTTCATGAAAGCATGGTTCATGATGGACTGTGGTGCTCGGTGACGGATAAGCACATGGGGTTGTTGTGTGAAGAGATGGCGCAAAAATATGGAATTTCCCGTCAGGAGCAGGATGATTATGCTTTTCAGAGCTATCAGAAGGCGATCCAGGCCCAGACGCAGGGATGTTTCGAACAGGAGATCCTGCCCCTTCTTTTGCCGTCTGGTAAACGTATTGTGCTCGATGAGACCGTGCGTAAAAATGTGGATCGCGGGATGTTCAATCAATTTCCGCCGGCTTTTAAGAAGGGCGGAACGGTGACCGCGGGAAATGCTTCGGTTCCCTGCGACGGGGCTGGGGCTGTTTTGCTGGCTTCCGAGGAGGCCCTGCAAGCCCATCGTTGGAAGCCGCTGGCGAGGATTGTAGGGTATAGCGTGATTGCCGGAGACCCGCAGGACGTTTTTACATTAGGTGTAGGTGCGGTCAGAGAATGTTTAAAGCGCTGTCAGCTGAAGATTGGGCAGCTGGATCTTTTTGAACTCAGTGAGGCGTTCGCGGCGCAGGTTGTTTTGACGCAGAGAGAGCTCGGAGTGGATTGGGCAAAGATGAACGTTTGCGGTGGAGACGTTGCGTTGGGCCATCCTTTGGGAGCTGCCGGCACCCGCATTCTGGTCACCTTAACGCATGCTTTGAAGCGCCTTGATCAAAAGACCGGGATTGCCTGTGTGTGTTTCGGCGGAGGCGGGGCGATTGCTTTAGCCGTTGAGAGGGACCAGCCTTAAGGTGGAAGTGGTTAAAATACAGCGTATTGATTTGTAAATAGAAACATGGTAGTATTTCTTTTCAAAACTTGAGAGTTCCAGACATGAAGATGATTCCTATAAAAAAAGGGCGTTCTATTAAAATCCTCGGAAAGGCAGAGAAGATCTCTGAAGAGGCTTTGCCGGTCTGCCTTGCGGCTATTCAGCCTGCGGATTTTCAAGGATTTCGGCCTCGAGTATTAGTCCAGGAAGGGGATGCGGTTTGTGTCGGCACGCCGATTTTGGAGCACAAAGAGGATCCGCGCATAAAAATTGTTTCTCCGGTCAGCGGGCTGGTGTCTGTGATCCAACGGGGTCAGAAGAGGCTCCTTGAAGCTGTTGTGATTCAATCGGATGGTAAACAAGCCTGCCAACAGCACACAAAATTTTCAGCGTCTTCGTTTCCACAGCTCAACCGTCAACAGGTCATAGAGCACTTGCTTTCCACCGGATGCTGGGCGTTCATACGCCAACGGCCGTTTCAGCGTATTCCTTGTCCGGATATTCAACCCAAAGCCATTTTTATTCAAGCGATCAATACGGAGCCGCTGGCGGCTGACCCGGAGTTCTTTTTAAAGGGCCGGGAAGAAGAATTTCAACAGGGCATTGATATTCTTTCGAAACTGACCGAAGGGCGTATTTATCTGTGTTGTTTTGCGGGGGCAAAGAGTAAAGCATTGATCGAAGTGAAGCAGGCCCAGGTGTATGGATTTAAAGGTCCGCATCCGGCCGGCAATGTGGGAACGCATATTCATTACATTGATCCAATCCAAAAGGGTGAAACCGTTTGGTATTTGGATGTTCAGGCGGTTATCGCGATCGCAAAAGGCTTTAAAGAGGGAACGTTTGTTCCGGAACGTATGGTCGCCGTCACCGGTGAGAGGGCAGAGCAGAAGGTTTATCGAAAGACGTTGCTGGGGGCGTCGGTCGGGGATATTGCCGGCAATGCCTCTTATAAGGGAACGTGTGTGATCACGGGAAGTGTTTTAAGCGGGCGGGAAGTGGGAGAAAAGGGGTTTTTAGGATTTTATGATTCTCAACTGACGCTTTTTCCTCAAGGAGGAAAGCGGGAATTCCTGGGGTGGATGCTGCCGGGGTGGAACAAATATAGTTTTAGCCGGACCGTGTTGTCCGCCTTGAGAACGCGCGATCATTTTTCTTTGGATTCCGACGAACACGGCTCGCATCGTTCGATTGTTTTTAATGACTGGTATGACCGGTATGTGGCCTTAGATGTGCTGACATTTTTTTTGATCAAGGCGATCTTAGTCGGGGAAATCGATGAAATGGAGGGCCTGGGAATTCTAGAATGCGCGCCGGAAGACTTTGCTTTGTGTTCGTTTGCATGTCCTTCGAAAACAGATGTGTGCGGGATTATTCAGCAAGGTCTGGATTTGATCGAGAGGGAAGGTTAAGCGATGAAATTCATTGAACAGATTTTGAAATCCGTAGGGACTTTATTTGAGGAGGGCAAACCGCTCCACAAGCTCCATCCGCTTTATGAGGCCATTGATACGTTTGCCTTAACTCCGGGTCAAACGACGAAAGGCGCTCCGTATGTGCGCGATA
>JBBRHV010000046.1:0-17382 GCA_038222225.1 Candidatus Omnitrophota bacterium | reverse complement strand
CCCTCCGGTTTGCTGATAATACACCCGAACACGCTCTCCGGCATGATACTGTTTAAGCCGGTCCTTATGAACAAAAAAGCGAACAGTCTCCATCGAATGCTCATCTTTGATATAAATCCAGGATTCCTCAACCCGGACCACTTCACCGGTCATATACTGCACTCGTTGAACTGAACATGTCTTGCCCGACTGAGCAAAGCTGATCTGCGGCAGGCAGAAGACAGCCATAAACAGCGTCGCAGCAATTCTCTTTTTAAATACATGACATCTCATAAAATATTATCTGAGAAATTGTTTAAGGCTATGCGCCAATTGAAGACTGTTCTCTTCAATCGGAAAATGACCGGCTGATTCCAAAATCTCAAGGCGGCTGTCAGGAAGTGTTTTCTGAATACGGCAGATGGAGCGCTTCACAAACCCGTTAGTCTCCTTTCCCATAATCAGCAATGTTTTCAGATCAAGCTCTTTCATCCGCTCATAATGATCGGCTTTCTTGGCGTATTCCCAGAACATATGGACATATTTTAAGGAGGCCTTCGGATCCACCGTTTGGAACGCCTTAAAAAAATCCTCCCGATACAAAAAATCACGCAGCAAAAGATACCGCTTCACCAAGCGGATTCCCAACGGATGATTCACGGCGAATTCAAATAATCTTTTCCCAAAACGATTCGATAAAAGCGGTAAAAGAAAAACCGGAAAATCCGCGTATGTTTCCACCAAAATCAGTTTTTTGACCCGGTCCTGACATCGCAGAGCATAATCCAGGGCCACCACGCCACCCATACAAAAACCCAAGAGCGTAACCGCTTGAATGCGCAACTGATCCAAGAGCTTTTCTATCCCTTCCGACAATTCCTCAAATGACAAATCCGCGGCTTCAGAACGCCCAAACCCGGGAAAATCAACTGTAATACATTGATACTGGTCTTTCAGGTAAGGCATCAAATTCTGCTGGAACCCGGACATATTCCCGTTCCAACCGTGCAGATAAAGGATCGGCTCACCCGAGCCATGGACCTCATAGTAACATTGACTGTTCTGCAATTGAAAATACGGCATCCACGACTCTTTCTAAAGGCACTTAGTGATTTATGATCAAAGAATTGCAATAATTTTAGCACAATTCCGAGCTTTGGCTCAACAGTCTTTACACAAAAGTCTTGCTCGATAAAAAAGCCCAAAGGCGACAAACCCTTTGGACTTTTTAAAATAATCACTGATTAGATTGCAGGCGGTTTCGGAAAATCCACCGGCGTTTCAGCCGCGTGATTAAAAAGGTTGGTAAAAATATTGATACTGACATTCGCGATGACCTCTACCAAAGCCGATTGATCATAGCCGGCTTCATAAAATTCTTGAGCATCCTCGGGTGTAAGGTATCCATTCTTCTCAACAATCGCTTTGGCCAGAACTGCCAAGGCCTGAAGCTTGGGATCCTTCAAGAGTCCTTTACGGGCCGCAACCGTTTGATCTTCAGTCAAACCCGCCCCCTTAGCCATCATGGTATGAGCAGCCAAACAATAGTCGCAGGAGTTGTGCTGACCAACGACCAAAGCAATAACTTCCGCCTCCTTATTACTCAAAACACCTTTTGACAGGGCCTTTTTAAAATCAAACAAGGCCTGCAACGATGCCGGCGAATGTGCCATGGCCGCATAAATATTTGGGACCTTGCCGATCTTTTTCTTCACATCCTCAAGGATCGGTCTTGCTGCTCCGGAATTCTCGACTGTTAAAAGTTCTATCCCCATTTCTTTCCCCTTTTTTAAAATTAATACATTTAAGATTTTGTCGGTCAAACGGCCGGCAACTTACGCCTGTCCGCTTTCAAGGTCTTTATCAAAAAAGGCAGGAAACCTTTCGGCTTCCTGCCTATCGTATCACAATCTTTCGACTTAAACCAGTTACCGTTCGTCCCCATCTCCCTTGATCTTCCCTTCCTGCTGACGCTTGGCAAGCTTGGCGATGTTGTGCTCTCCAATTTCATTCAGGTCCAATCCCAGTTCATGCGCGCAGACGGCCAGGTAATAAAGCGTGTCTCCGATCTCTTTAAACGCACGCCGCTTGACCTCTTCAATATCAAAGTCTCCGCGCAAATGCTTTTTGATGCACTCGGCCATTTCCCCGGCCTCACCTGATACACCCAAAAATGAACGGATCAATTTCTGATCCCCTGCCCATGTGCGCAAACATTTTTCCTGATAATCTCGCAATTCCATACAGATCCTTCCTGATGAACTTCTTTCTTTTAAATTTTTTTATTCAACGACAAAACTTGCACTTTTTTCCCCACCCTTATTACAATAGGCCGTGAGCTCCACCGTATCTCCCGCGGTCAGTCCTTCAATAACCGTTTCATACACCAGCCCGGCCTCATCATCCTGTCCTTCCAATTCCTGATCTTCAATGATTTCCCCATTCACTTTTACCACAACCTTAAAAATATAATGGGCCACCGGATCAGACACCGCATGGGAAATGGTTGCCGTCATCACTCCGTTTTCTTTATCAAAATCAAGTTCTACCGACTGCGGCGGATGAGCAAACGCGCCTGTCGCCATGACCAACGTTAACACCACAGCAAACACAAAAACTCGAAACATGTTTCCCTCCTTGTACAGTTAAGGATGATATTTTAACAAGCCATTGAGGGCTTGTCCAATCCTACCTTGATGACCAAATAAATTAAAAATCCCATGATCCTTTCATGGAACTGGATTGCGTATAATTCGTGACAGTCGATTCAAAAAAATTCGTCCGCTCACTGTTGTTGTCTGCCAATGCCTCAAGATATTTGTAAGGATTATTCACAACATCCGGATAAAGAGCATCCAAACCCAAACGTTTTAAACGCTCATTCGCCAGCCATTTGGTATATTGTTCCGTTGTCACAGGCGTGATCCCGCCGATATCGGAACCGATAATATGATTTGTCCACAAAATCTCCTGTTTGACCGCATCCTGAAACATCTTGCGGATCATATCCGCGTTAAACATATCCGGAAATTCCTTGCGGATCTCTTTTATGATATTGGCAAACAAGACCACATGCGAAAGCTCATCCCGGCGGATATAGCTGATCATCCGCCCGGTGGCTGTCATCTTGGAGGCATACACAAGCGTGTCAAAAAAAGCAAATCCGTTATAAAAATA
Source organism: Candidatus Omnitrophota bacterium (assembly GCA_038222225.1). Lineage (GTDB taxonomy): Bacteria > Omnitrophota > Gorgyraeia > Zapsychrales > JANLHA01 > JAKLFA01. The sequence continues at coordinate 14,226 of JBBRHV010000046.1, read as the reverse complement.
CAGACTTTCCAAAAGATAATTTCCGATCAGCGCCTTAAAAAAATTTTCATCACTGGGCTCATCCTGAAAATCCTGATAAACCTGACCGATGTACTGATTACGCTCAAAAAGGACCTTATCATCTCTCCAAAAATAATAAATTTCCTCACGCTCCTTGACATCCACGACGGTTTCCAGGATCGTCCCATAGCTCTGGGAATGGATCGCCTCCTGATAAGACTGGATCGCCAGGATCAAATTGACCTCAGGAGATGTCATGTAATCCGAAAAATTCGACAAGTTCACTGTTTGCAGGCTGTCTAAAAAAGTCAGAAATGAAATGATCCCTTTATACGCCCTCTGCTCTCCGGGAGTTAGATGCTTATACATGATCGCATCTTCATTGAGACCTCCAACCTTCTCCGGAACCCAGAAGTTTCCGATCATGACCTGATACATTGACCGCGCCCACTGATACTTGACCGAAGTTAAATTAAAAAGCCCTGTTGTATCTCCTTTGATGATCCTTCGATTCTCCAGGGAATCATTTCCCTGAGCATTAAAAATCAGGTTACGTTTCATCATAGTTTTATTCATTATGAACTCCTTTTCTTAGCGCCACAGCACCTGAGTGTCATCGTGTCTAAGATTTACCCACTGCAACTCTCGCACGTGGTTTCCACATCCCCGCTGAGACTGCGCAGATAATACACGGTCTTGATCTTCGCCTGCCACGCTTTCAAGTAATAATTATAAAGTTGCTGCGGAGATGTCTCCGCCGGATTGATCATCCATTCAAAAGAAATGGATTGATCAACCCACTTATAGATGACCGCGATCATTTCAATCACATCATTCATCCCCATATGAATATATTCTTTGTAATACCAGAAATTCTCTGGAGAAAGGTTGGGCGCCACCGTTACAATCGGAGCAATAGCATTGGTCTCAAGAAAGAATTTCTTATACACCGGCAAAAGCCCGGCGGTGGTGCCAACCACCCCGGAGGTGGATGTATTTGGGGCCGGCGCCAAATGATAACTAAACCGCAGACCGGTGCGCTTAATGTCGTCGATCAAAGCCGTCCATTCCTCCGGAAAGCTGGACTCTGTCTGATACCAGTGTTGATCTCTACCGAAAAGAATTCCTTTTTGCCACTCACTTCCTTCAAAGAGCTCATAGGTTCCTCGCTCCTGCGCCAACCGATTGGACTCGCGCAACGCGGTATAGGCATACCTCTCAAAAAGTTCATCGACCCGCTGGCGCGCTTCGGAAGAGTCGTAATTCAATTTTTGACACGCCAGATATTCGGCAAGCCCCATAAACCCAAGGCCGATGCTGCGGTATTTTTTAGCGGTCAATTCCGCCTCCCGGATCGGATAAAAATTCAGCGAGATCACATTATCCAGAACCCGCATGGCAACCGGAAACACCTCATCGATATCCTCCTTCGTATGAACCTTGGCAATATTGATCGACGCCAGGTTGCAGACCACAGCATCTCCGGGAGAATATTTAATGTTCACCGTGCCGTCCTCAAATGTTTCTTCAACAAATTTCGATTCTGTGGTGTTCTGACAAATCTCGGTGCAAAGCTGAGTTGAATAAATATGTCCCGCATGCTTATTGGGGTTGACCGCGTTGACCGTGTCGCGGAAAAACACATACGGCATGCCGGTTTCAACAACGGTTTTTAAAAACGTCTTCATCAGCTCCTTAGCCTTGATCGTTTCACGAAATGCAATTCTTTCATTAGCCTCACACTCTTCATAAAACTGCTCGAACGCTTCTCCAAACTGATCTTCCATGCGTTTGCCCGTCACTAAAAGCACTTCGTGCGGGTCGAAGAGTGTCCAACTTCCATTGGCCTCGGCACGTTTCATGAACAGATCCGGAACTGAAATGGCCGGAAACACATCAAAGGCTTTGGAACGGATATCTCCGGTCTCTACCTGTAAGTTCAAATAATCATTAATGTCGCGGTGCCAGACATCCAGCGTCGGAGATATCGCTCCTAAACGCGCCCCGAGCTGATTGACCGCGCAGGCCGTATCATTGATTACCCTCACCCAGGGAATCACCCCGCCAGAAGCCCCGCGTTCACCGCGAATCGCAGCCCCGCGGGAACGGATATGCCCTAAGTACACTCCGACACCGCCGCCGAACTTCGATATCTGCGCCATGTTCTCGATATTGTGATAAATCGAACGCAGGTCATCGGCCACGTTGAGTTTAAAACAACTCGAAAGCTGATGATAATTCGTGCGCGCATTCAGCAGCGTAGGCGTCGGCAGAGACAATTTTTGCGTCGATGTGACATCGTAAATACGTTTGGCAACCTGAAGCCGTTTTTCCTTTACTTCGGGAATCGCTAAAAATAAAGCGACAGCCATATACATTTCCTGAGGAAGTTCCCGGACCTCTTTATTAAGGGTCAACAAATACCGCCGGTCAAAAGCCAGAACAGTGGAATAGATATAAGAGAAATCCCGCTTACGGTTAATGTGTGCCCCTGCATCCAGGATCTCTTCTTCTGTATAATAGTCATAGAATTTCTTGTAATACAGACCGCGACGGACATAATCATCAAAATGCGCTTTAAACATATGCGGTGTGTAGATACTGTCAAACAGCATCTGCCGGCTGCGGCAGGCCTGCTTGTACAGATCCAGAACATACAACCGGGCGGCAACGGTCTGCCACTGAATGTTCTCCGTCGATATCAGATCCAAGCAAACTCGCCTTAAATTTTTTAAGATCTGACCGGTCTCAATACCGTCAGATAGAGTATTCTTAAAGATCTCATAGACATCTTCAAACTGGCAGACCTGTTCAAGTCCTTCGGCCGCGTAGGAGAAAACCTTTTTGATCTTTTTCAGGTCAAAAACCTGCTGTTGACCATTGCGCTTTTTCACCCTAAGCAAGTTTTTCTCGAGTTTCGCCAGCTCCTCCAAACGCCTTTGTGCGCGCATCTGTGCATGTTCGGCACGGTACAGAATATAGGTTCGTGCAATTTCATAAAAACCAGATTCCACGAGTTTCCGCTCCACGGCATCCTGAATATTCTCCACGGTCGGTAATTTTACGCCGTCTCCATATTTATGATTGAGCTCATCCAACACAAGTTCTAAAACCACTTCCGGCACATGCGGAGGGATGTCCGCGCTGTGCTCCCCCCCCTGCTGACGGGTAGCCTCGGTGGCTTTCTGGAGCGCGGCGCGTATCCGCTCAGTATCAAAGCCCACACACTCTCCATTGCGTTTGATAATTGTTTTTAGGTCCATTCTTATCTCCTGTTAATGTGAATATCTTGTGCGTGTAAAAATTATAACCACTATATATGGTATTTCAAGAAAAAATTAAACTTTTTTAGGCGTGCCTAATAACAACACAAAAAATCTTTCCCTTTTTAAAAATCCAATGAAACATTTTTAAAAAACTCATCTATATTAATATAAACATCAATAAAGGCTTCCCAAAATACCAACTCTTCCATTGACACCCTTTGAGTTAACCCTGTGCCTTATAACAATCATTCTTTCCGCTCTGTTCATCCAAAACAAACGGCTTCGGCTGGCCTTGTTCGCTGAAAAAAAAACAAACGCCTCCTCCCCACCTTGACTTTTGAATTTGACCTGTACGCCCCGGCCCTGTATCTGAAAAACACCTCCGGAAATTTTATCTGCGATATTATTATTGAACCATTGGACATCAATGTGGCTTTGGGGGGTCGCCAACGCCTGCACATCGAATTTTCGGCCATTGTCCGGCTGAGCATCAACGAGCCGCTACCGCTGAACCCTCCTATCTCAAACACGCAGTAACCTCTTCACCCCAAACAGACGCAGGTTATTATCATCGCTCTGAAAACAGCTGATTTTGAAGCCCGCGTGCATTGCAAAAACTCCGAGGGCACGGCCTTCCTTCTGGTTCTGAAAAATTCTAAGAACGGAATGGAATTGATCCGGGCGGTTGTGGAAGAAGAATAATCTTGCCGAATATTATGGGAGGGTATGGACAGGCCTTTGACCGGCTGTAAAAATTCCCTCATTCACAGCCTTCACATCTTCGACGGTATAAAAAGCCTTTGGATTAAATTGATTGACAATGCCGATCACGTGTTTGATCTCACTGCGTTTGACGATCGTATAAATCAGATTCACCTTTCCATTGATACCGTAACCGTCAACCACCGTGACCCCATAGCCGTGGTTGCGCAAAAAAGCGATCAGCTCAGCGGCATCGACCCGGGTAATGACCCGCAACACCTGAAAGCCGATGGCGAGCCGCTCCTCGATCAGCATGCCCATATACGTTCCGGCGGCAAACCCGGAAGCGTAAGCTAAATAACAAAAGACATTGGACAGATTTAAAAAAATCTGCTGGATCACCGCCAGCCAGATCAGAACCTGCACGAACCCGATGAGAGGAGCAAGGATCTTTTGTCCGCGCGACAACAGCATGATCCTCATGGTGTCCATCGACATATCCGTCACACGGGCTAAAAAAATTAAAAGAGGAAGGATGCCCCATTGAAAAATCTCTGTCTGAAAAAAAGACTCACTCATAACAAAACCCTTTCTCTTCCGCCCAAAAAAAATCAGAAAAAATAAAAGACGCATGCTTAATTATGTTTACTTATGAATTAAGTCTGCGTCCCTTCTGTTAACCTGGTGACGCATATCTACCATCAGTATAAAATGCTATATTAGAAAGTCAAAATGAAAGCAAAAAAAAAGGAGGAGAGGATATTCTCCCCTCCCCCGTCTTCACTCTTTTCTGCAAATCTATCTCTCTACCGCTATCTCCCCGCCATCATAGCCTCAACATCTTTTTGAGGTTCTGTGATCGGCTTGATGTTAAAATTCTCTACCAGCACTTTCGCCACATTGGGAGAAATAAAGGCCGGCAAAGTTGGTCCTAAACGGATCCCCTTGACGCCCAAGAAAAGCAAAGCCAAAAGCACGCAAACCGCTTTCTGCTCATACCAGGCGATATCAAAGGATATCGGCAACTCATTAATATCATTCAAACCAAAAACTTCTTTGAGTTTAAGCGCGATCACGGCCAACGAATAGGAGTCATTGCACTGGCCCGCATCCAAAACGCGCGGAATGCCGTCGATATCACCCAAAGGCAATTTATTATAACGATATTTGGCGCATCCTGCCGTCAAGATGACAGCGTCCTTCGGCAATTCCTGAGCCACATCGGTAAAATACTGACGTTCCTTGAAACGCCCGTCGCAGCCGGCCATGACCACAAAACGCTTGATCTTGCCTGCCTTAACCGCGGACACCACCTTATCGGCCAGCGCCAAAACCTGATTGTGGGCAAACCCACCGACGATCTCACCGGTCTCGATCTCTTTGGGCGGAGGACAAGTCTTTGCCAATCTGACCACAGCGGAAAAATCCTTTAAGCCGCCTTCAGCACGGGGGCCGATGTGCTTAGCGCCAGGATATCCGGCGAGGCCGGTTGTAAAGAACCGGTCCTTATAGGAATCCTTGAGCGGAATGATGCAGTTGGTGGTCATCAGGATCGGGCCGTTAAAAGTTTCAAAATCCTTATCCTGCTGCCACCAAGACCCACCATAATTTCCCACAAAGTGCTTATATTTTTTAAACGCCGGATAATAATGCGCCGGCAGCATCTCGCTATGCGTATAGACATCAACACCTGTGCCGTCGGTCGCTTTAAGTAAATCTTCCATATCGCGAAGGTCGTGCCCTGAGATCAAAATCCCGGGATTTTTTCCCACACCGAGTTTAACTTTGGTAATTTCCGGACTTCCATAACGGGTGGTGTTGGCTTCATCTAACAGCGCCATGGTTTTGACCGAGACTTCCCCTGCTTCCAAAACAAGAGCCACCAACGCATCTGCGCTTAAGGCTTTGTCAATGGCTGCCAAGGCCTTCACGGTAAATGTATAAATCTCGTCATTATGAAATCCCAACTCATGAGCGTGGTCCGCATAAGCGCCAACACCTTTAAGCCCGTAAAGCATCAAAGCCTTTAACGACCGAAGATCTTCATTGGAATCATACGACAGCGGGCTGGTCTCTTTAGATTTAACGACCATGGTCTCTTTATCGTTGTCTTTCCAGGTCGCGCATTCCGGAACCACCACGCCGCTAAGAGAACCCGCTTTTGCCTTTAATTCATCGCGCAAGACAAATCCTTTGCGGATCAACTCCGCAATACGGTCTTCGTCAAAGTTGGCGTTGGTGATGGTGGCAAACAATGCCTGCGTTATAAAGATTCCGTATTTGCGCTCCACCGGCTTTCCGCTTTTTTGCGCATAGAACGCCATGCCGCGCAAAACAAAAACCAGCAGATCCATCAAGTCCGAGGCGCGATCACTTTTGCCGCAAACCCCCCGTGAACCGCTGCACCCGACATTCTTCGATGCTTCCTGACATTGAAAACAGAACATACTCATAACATCCTCCTTCGTGTTAAACGATCTCTCCCTGAATGGAGATCACGTAATCTTTTAAAACAAGGCGTTTTCCTGAATTTTGAATTGCCCGCTCAACAAAAGCCATCGTGCCCGTACAGCACGGGACCTGCATATGAACTGTTGTCACCGAACGGATATCATTGGATGCGATGATCTCGGTCAATTTCTCTGTATACAGATCATTGGAATCATCCAGCTTTGGACAAAAAATAATTAAAATTTTATTCTTTAAAAATCTTTCATGAAAATTGGCATAACTAAACGGCACGCAATCCGCCACCACCACAAGATCGGCATTCTGAAAATACGGCGCATGCGGATTTAACAAATGAAGCTGCACCGGCCACTGACGAAGGGCGGACGCGCTTGGAGCCGGAGCCGTGGACTGAACCTGACGAGTTTTTTCCTGAATGATATTTTTAAGCACTTCTTCTTCAGTGGGTTTTCGATTCCAGTGCTGCATCATGGAACTCGGACAGCCTCCACCGTGATGGTGACCATGCGATGCGGGCTGTGCTTGGTTCGCCTTGATCATATTCAAGAGGATCTCTTCAGCAGTATGCGGCTTTTGAACTTGTTTCATATTCTTCTGTGCTTCTTCCTCATCAAAAGCATCAGCGTCCCGCTGTTCAATGGTCAAAGCTCCGGTCGGACATTGACCGATACACATACCCATCCCGTCGCACAAGGATTCCTTGACCAGCCTGGCCTTTCCATTAATGATCTTCAATGCCCCTTCCGGACAATCGGTGATGCAATCCCCGCATCCGGTGCATTTATCTTCATCGATCCTGATAATGTTGCGTTTCATAAAGCAACCTCCATTTGTTCAAGTAGACCCGCTAAGGTCATAGCCTGAAATTCCCGTTGAACCAATGCCTCGATGCGCATGATATTATGTCTTAACACACAGTTGGCACGGTTAACGCATATCTGAGAACGGAACATGCACTGTGATAATTGAATGGGTCCCTGAAAAATTTTCATAATCTCTGCGATCACGACTTCGTTAGGCGTCCGTGTTAACCTAAAGCCCCCAATACCGCCTTCTTTGGATTGCACAAATCCGTCCTTCACCAGCCTCTGCAGAATTTTTCGCAAATATTCATAAGGGATATTCAAGTCGCCGGAGACGTCCCGCGCTGAAACATATTGCTCTGGCGTCTTGGACAAGCTCAATAAAGCCCGAATGGCATAATCACTTTTTTTAGTCAATAATTGCATGTGCGCTCCTAATTGAGACCATTTTAGTCTCAATCTAAAATTTGTCAAATGCTTTTTATAGTCGTTTTTAAATATTTATAAACTATTGGAATTAAATGACTTCTGGGTTGGAACTGAAATTTCTGCCGGCATTTCTGAATCTTACTTTCTCATCTGCGCCGGCCACATGGTTGAAGGAGTCACCAACTGATCCGTGATCCTAAGCCACTCCACCATAAGCCTTCGCAGCTGCATATCATGCGAAACTTTAGTAAATCGATTATTATCCATCACATTGACCGCGACAATATAGTCATTCAAAGAGATCTTTCCGAATGAATAATTCTCAGACTCATCCTTGACCACCGAACGGGCAAAATCAATTTTCTCAGAGGCGATTTGAACAAGCGCTTGTTCACGCTGAATCTGATGCGTGAGATTCTTGATGGCGGTATAAAGGCGATAATGCGTATTAAGATTGAGTAACGCCTGTTTGTTCTTGTCGATCAAAGCAATGTTATGCTCAGCACGGTCCACCTGATCCGGAAACGGCCACTCCAGCGAAACCCCGGCAAAGACCAGCTCCTCTTCATTGCGGATCTCAAAATCTTCCCCCTGGACCGTATAGCCGAAAAGCACATTGATCGACGGAAGCAGGTCATCGGCCTCGCGTTCGACCTTCACGCCGCTTTTTTTCTCCAACAGATCCAGGACCTGATAAGTACGGCTGTCCTGCCGGAACCGCTCATAATCTTTTTCAAATGAAATCGCGACATCACTGAACAGAAGCGGGCTCACCGGAATTAACGCGTCATTTCCCTCATATCGGATCGCTTTCTTGATAAAATTCTCGGCATCATTATATTCTTGCTGCGCCGCAACCAGCTGTTCCTTCTTGGCCAAAACCTGCAGAGAGATCTTGTTCACATCCACTGCGCGGGCAATGTGCTGTTTCTGGCGCTCGTTCATACTGTCGAGCAGCTTCAGATTTTCGGTATACGACGATTGGGCAATGGACAGATTCTCAGAGGACTCAAACCAGTTGTAATACACAACCATGGTGCTGGCCAAATAGTCCTCGTAAGCTTCCACGATCTGATGACGGGCAACCTCCACTTCCAAACCGACGATCTTGTCCAGCAGGCGCGTGGATTTTCCGAAAGCGTTCTGGCCGATCGGCTGAGAGATCTGGGCCGTAAATTCCGAAGCGCTGTCACCGCCGGAAAACCTTGTCGTATTGTCATACGCGGCGGAAATTTCAGTTCCCGTATAGGGAAACAGCTTGCTTAAAGACACCTCGGCATCCGGTTCATTGCGGTTGGTGGACAGATACGCATTATGCTGCATCTTCACCGCGGCAATCAGGTCGCGCGCCGGGATCCTAAGGTCTTTCTGATACTGAAGCTTCAGCTCATCAATCAGAATTTCTTCAAACACAGTATCGTTGGCCAAAGCCGAAACCAGAAATTCCTCCATCGGAAGGACCCGCTTTGTGATCTCATCGACTTGCGTGTCTCCGCTGACCGTGAGGATCCCCGCAAAAAGAAAGACAACCAGCAAAACGTATCTTTTAAATAAACAATCCTTCATCTTCATCCTTCGGCCCTTCCTGCGCGGTAGCGCCAGCGCACGCTCACGCTGTACACGCACGGGATCAGGATCAGCGTGATCACAGTCCCAAACGACAGCCCCCAGCTTAAGGCCAGCATCATATCCGCCAGCATTTCATCATACCCGGCAAACCCGTAGGCCGTTGGCAAAACTCCGACCACGGTTGTCAGCGTCGTTAAAAGAACGGCGCGCAGGCGCGTGCTGGCGATCTGCGAAACCTGTTCATCGATCCGTTCCCGCGGCTGCGACACGTCAAATTCATCATCCAATTTAAACAGCATAATAATGGCATCATTGACCACCACGCCGGCCAAACCCAATGTCCCCACACAAGCGTAAAACCCATACAGCGTTTTTCCGTGCAGATAGAAAGCCAGGATGATCCCCACCACGCCAAACGGAATGGACAACATCACGATCAGCGGCTTCGTCAGTGAATTAAACAAGACCGCTAGAATAATATAGATTAAAAAGGCAACCAGAATCACCGCGTTCTGAAAATCCCTGCCGGATTCGCGAGTGTCCTGCACCTCACCGGCAAAGGTCAGCTGCGTGCTGGGATATTGCGCCAAAATTTTAGGAAACACCTCTTGTTCAAAATACGCGGCAATCTCCAGCGGGGTTTTTCCAGCCCCTTTTTTAATGTCCGCCAGGATCGTCGTTGTCCGCTTTAAGTCCCGGCGGGTAATGGCATTGGGCGCTTCGGTTTTCTCGATCCCGACCACGCTTCGCAGCGGAACCAGATAATCCCGATTATTCTCAACCGGCAGATCCAGAACGTCTTCAATGTCGGACTTTGCCGCATCAATCATTGAAAACCGCACACGGACATCTTCATCGCCGTTGGAATATTCATAAAGAATGCTCCCCTCCAGCGCCGCCCGGAACGTAGAGGCAATGTCCGCCGGCGCGATCGAGAGCCGCATCAATTTCTCATCATTGAGCGAAATGCGGTACTCCGGCACGCGATATCCCTCATCAAGTTCGACATTGGACAACGCCGGATACTGCTTCATCTCTTCTGTGATTTTTTGCGCGACATCATGCCGAATCGCATCATTGCTCTGCTGAACGATCAGCTCAATCGGAGTCCCGGAATCCTGACCCCAGCGGCTTTTCGAAAATTCTAGTTTTTGAAACTCTGTCATTCCCTCAACTTTTGACTTGAACTGTTTGATCAGTTGATCCGCGCTCTTTTTGCGTTTTCCCTTCGGGACAATCTCGACCGTCGTGCGGAACTTATTCTCTTCGATCGCCCCTCCCCGACGGCTACGGGCGATCTCCGTTCTGAATCCCAGAACTTCCTTGCCAAGATAAGGAATGATCTCATTCTCAACGCTCCTGGCTGTCCGCGCTGTTTCATACCGCGTCATCCCGGGCGTTGTTTCACCGGATATGGTGATCTCACGCGTCTCATCAACCGGGAACATTACAAACTTCATTTTCTGAGTGACAATATAGCCGGAAGCAACCAAAAGAATAATAAACAGCCCGAAAATCATGAAACGCAGCGGAAGGGCCTTTTTGAGAAAGCGCATATACCGCTTTTCAATACCCTCAAACCAATGCTCCACACGGTTATTCTCATCGGAAACGGCCTTCTCCTGCGCTGACTTCTTTTTCAGGCCGGGCAAGCTCAAAAGCAAATGCCCCGGAAGAATGAAGATCGACTCAAATAAACTTGTTCCCAGCATTAAAAATATGATCGGCGGCATAAACGCGGCAAAACGACCGAACCGGCCTTCAAAAAAGAACAACGGCACAAACGCCACGCACGTGGTCGTAATACTGGCAATGATCGGCAGAAAGACATACGCCGTCCCCTTGACCACCGCATCCTGAAGCGACATGCCTCTGTGCGAAAGGCGCGTGACGTTCTCCGCCACAACAATGGCATCATCGACAACCATCCCCATCACAATGATCACGGCGGCCAAGGTCGTTCCATTGATGGTATGGCCCATCATCGCGGCAAAGATCATGGTCGCGCAAAACGTAAAGGGAATTCCGGCGGCAACCCAAATTCCAGAGGTCTTATCTAAAAATATAAACAGCGACAACAGGATCAAAATAAATCCGATCGCCCCATTAACGCCGATCAAATTCAAACGGTTGCGAAGATCGATCGACTCATCATCCAGCAGAACGACCTCGATCTGCGTTCCAGTCAAAACATTCCCCCTGAAATCTTTAACCACCCGGTTCACGGCATTCAAGGCATCCAGAATCCCGACGGAGCTGTTCTTCACCACATTGAACATCACGGCCTCATAGCCGTTCACTTTATAGACCGTCTCATTCTTCTCATAAGCCGATTCCACATCAGCGACCTGTCCCAAACGGATCACTTGGCCTTCAAACCCCCCTTGAACGATCAACCCTTTCAGCTTCTCCGGGCTGTCCAATTCAGAGATCAAGGTCACTTTCGGTTCTTTTTCGGTTTCAAGAGTTCCGGCGGGCTTGCGGAGATGGTTGGCCTTAACCTCATTCATGACTTTATTGAACGGAATGTCATAACGAAGAATGTCCTGCGGACGAATACGGACCTGAATCTCTTCCTGAAGATATCCGTCTTTATTAATAGTATAGACTTCCCGCAAATTTAAAAGCTGATTCTCCAGCGCAAAGGCATACTTCTGCAGCTGACGGCGGGTCTCGACATCCAAAATTTCATTCCCCTTGTGGATCAGGGCAATATCCAGAATCGCCTTTTTGGAGGTTTTAAAAACATGGACATCCGGGTCATCGATCACTTCGATGGGAAGGTCAACATCCAGAACGGCATTGCGGATCTCGGTGATTGCTTCATCAATTTTGGGATAGCTCGGCTCCAGCTCAACACTAATACTGGACTGGCCCACGCTGGAGGTACTGGTAATCCGAAAAACCCCATCGAGGCCGCGGACTTCCTCCTCGATCGGTTTGGTGACAAAATATTCGACATCTTCGGCCGGCGCGCCCGGATAACGGACAGAGATCCGCACCGTGTCAAAGGTGATAGAAGGCATTTCTTCCTTACCGGTCTGCTGCCAGGCAAAAATGCCCCCAATAAAAACAGCGGCCACAATCAAGTTTGCTAACAAATGCCGCCGCGCAAAATAATCAATGAGTTTTTCCCACATAAAATAGAATTATATATGGTGTATTGTACGTTTGCGTGAAGAATTTGTAAATTTCTATTCTTGGAAAAAAACCTACTCAAAAAACCGCCCACCTGTTTCAGCGCATAAAAATCACAGAATTTTTTCGCCCTTTAAGACCTCAGGGATGGCAGAAGCGTCAATGCGTATGCCGCCATCATGCTCGATCTTGAGCGTATACAAAATTCCCGGTACGAACTTCATGCCCGGCGCTTCAATCTGGGCGTTCTTAATCCCCTTTTTGATCGCCTTATCCGAATTCAGAGCATAATCCCAAAATTCCCGCCAGATCTCTTCTTCAAAATCATTCTCTCCGCCATCGATCTTATAGCCTTGCGGGACCTCATTCACCGCTGTGATCACATATTCCTGGGTGCGCGGCCCATCCAGCACAAAGACCTTCCAAAAGAGATACAGGCTCTTCCCGCGGAACCCATCACCGGCGGCAATAAGCTTATCCTCAAAACGCACCACCAGCGACTGGAATTGAATGATGTTTCCGGCAAAAGTAAAATATTTTGCCTGAAGCGGTCTGCCGCTTGAATCATACTCCAAAAATTTGATTCTGGTCATGCGCTGACCCGTCACCGGATGATCACTCACATCCGTCACCACTGCCTCGGCAATCCGTGAATCCGCCTGAAAACGGGCGAGCATCTGTTTTAAAATTTCCTTTTCCCGGATATGCCGCGTATAAAACCGATGACCATAAAATCCTGCTCCTCCCAATAAGGACACCACCAGGATCAGTTTGATCAATGAAAAAACCTTATTATTTTTTGCTGTTTTCATATATGAAAACATCTCCCTTCTCTGAATTCGGGCTGTCTGAAATCACGCAAGTCCTCGATTTAAAAACAGCCGCCCCTCCCGGAGGCATATGCTGATCGGTTAAAACCACCGAAGCCCGCTCGCCCGCAATGCTGAGTACCGCCAAGGACATAAAAGCATGGTCTCCATCACCCCATCCGATGGTTTCCCCGGCTGCCGCAGAAAAAAACTCACCATACTCAAGCGGCACTATTCTTTCTCCATCAACCTTATAAACCACCTGGAATCCGCCGGAAGCTGTGTCAAATCGGATCAACAGACCTGAGGGATCAACCTGAACTGATTTTACAGCCCAAATATCTCCGCATAGCTCATCCTCTTTGGCCTGGCTGTTGGGGCAAACAATCAGCACAAAAAAAAGAAACATCCCGATCGCAAAACACAATCTGGATATCTTCTTCATACACGCCCTCTTTTGTTGACGCTGTTCTCTATTTGATGATGGCGCGCTCAGGAAGGTACGCCCTCATTAAGGACAAGTAATCAATCACATGCCGCGTGACAAGAAAATTACGGCGCGTAAACTCCCGGGCGTTCTCGCCGATATGGCGGGCTTGCTCGGGATTATTTAAAAGATAACGGATACGATAGGCGCAGCCTTCAACAGAGCTCACCGTAAACCCGGTCTGGCCGTAAACAATCTGAACCGTGATGCCGCCGACAAAGCCCCCGATCACAGGTTTGCCCTTCCACATCGCCTCCGCCACCGTGAGCCCGAATCCCTCTTTCAAAGATTTCTGCAGAACAACCACCGCGGCCCGCTGCAGCGCATTGATGACGATATTAGCGTCCGGCGGTAAATCCAAAATAATAATGTCCGAATCTTTCTCCGCGGCAGCCCGGACTTCCGCCAACACCTGAGCGCCTTCCGGGTCATCCGCCGCGCCGCCTCCGGCTAACACCAGACAGCAATCATTGTGGCGTTTGACAATTTTGTAGGCAGCGATCACTCCCAACGGGTCCTTAAACCGGTCGAACCGTGACACCTGCAGGATCATC
>JBBRHV010000045.1:0-17805 GCA_038222225.1 Candidatus Omnitrophota bacterium | reverse complement strand
GGCTTGATCAACAAAATCCGTGTCATTCAAAGACGTTCGTTTGGAATTCGGAATCTTGAGTATTTAAAACTCAAGGTCATAACGTCATTTATCAAAGATCAACCCCTGTGATTTACCCACAGGAAACGGTGAAGAGCCTTTAATATTAATATTTATACATTTGATTGAAATTCAGATTTATTTGATATAAGATTATAACATCGCTAAAAAGATTTCTTAGTGCAATCCTCCTGTCGATAATAGCCTATAGGGTTCATGGTGAAAAAATTCAAGAATCATACGCTTAAAGAGTATTTAGAAGCTTTGGCTAAAAAAGAACCGGTTCCCGGAGGCGGTTCTGTTGCGGCCTTGGCTGCCGGATTGGCGGCAGGTTTACTGTCGATGGTTGCACGTTATTCATTGGGAAAGTCGTCCTCAAGGCAGACTGAGCGCAAGCTGGAGCGTGTTTTATCCAAGGCTGAGACATTGCGTGACCGTCTTCTGGAATTGGTTGATTTGGATGCGCAGGCTTATCTGAAAGTTGTGCATAGCAAGGGCAAAAGTCCAGTGGTGAAGCGAAAAGTCAAAGCGGAGGCGTGTTCAGTTCCCCGTGAGGTTAGCCGTTTGTGTTTCCAATTGATTCAGCTGACACCGGTTTTGGTTTCTTACGGAAACAAATATCTGATCAGCGATGTTGAGGTGGCCGTTGAATTGCTTTTTGCGTCCTATAAATCAGCCCGTATCAATATCGCTATTAATCAATAAAAAAGGGTTTAGATGTCTGCTGAAATTTTGGATGGCCGCCTTTTGGCCGAACAGATTCGCGAGCAATTGAAGACGGAAATTGTTGCGCTCCAAGCGCAGACCGGCGGGGTTCCGCATGTGGTGAATGTCCTTTTGGGTACAGATCCGGGATCGGAATTTTATGCAAAATCACAGGCAAAGGCTGCGGAGGATATCGGAATTATTTATGAACGGATGACTTTAAGCTCGGATCTGTCGGAACAGAAGCTGTTAGAGCATGTTTGCCAATTGAATGAGGACCCTCGGATTACAGGAATTATCATCAATAAGCCGCTGCCGGCGCATATCAATGAACAAAAGGTTGCCAACACGCTGAATCTTTACAAGGATATCGAAGGTTTAAATGCGGCCAATATCGGCAATGTGGTGCTGGGAAAGTCCAAGGTCATTCCCTGCACAGCGGCGGCAGTGATGGAGCATGTACGGGCATCCGGGATTGATCTGCGCGGAAAAGAGGTTGTGGTGGTGGGGGCAAGCGCGATTGTTGGAAAACCCTTGGCGCTGTTATTTGTGCAGCATTATGCGACCGTCACGCTTTGCCATATCGGAACTTTTGAGGCGGGGAAATTGAAAGATCATGTGGCCCGGGCGGACGTTTTAGTTGTGGCTGTCGGCAAACCTCATCTGATCACCGGGGATATGATCAAAAAAGGCGCCGTTGTCATTGATGTGGGGATCAATAAAGAGGATAATAAAATCGTAGGTGATGTGGACTATGAAACCGTGTCGTTGCGCGCTTCAAAGATCAGTCCGGTGCCTGGAGGAGTGGGTCCGGTAACAGTGATGATGCTGATGCGCAATGCGGTTTTGGCGTATCGTTTGCAGAAGGAAAGTTAGAACAGAAAGGAAAGATGCTGTGAGTCGTTGTGTCGTTATTGGACATTCTGTGTATGCGGTTAAAGTTATAGAGCAGCTGCGCGAAGAATCTTCTGATATGGAATTTGTGGTTTGCGCTCAGGAGCCGGGCTTGCCGTATGATCGGATGCGTTTTGTTGAGGTTTTGGCAAAGCATATTGAGCGGCATGAAATTTATTACCGTTCAGGGGATTTTTATCATAATTTACGGGTGCAATTTATTACCGATCAAAAGATCAGCCGTATTCATTTCAAACGTAAATATATAACATTTGAAGATAACACGAAGTTGGAGTTTGACCAGCTAATCATCGCCAATTGGGAGAAAGATGTTTGGCCTGATTTAAAGGGCCTGATGAAGCGAGGGGTTTTTTCGTTGCGGTCGTTGACTCAACTGGATGAATTTTTGAAAATGAGTGGTCAGGTTGATACGGTTGTGGTTCAGTCGAATGCTGTGAGGGGGATTCGAATTGCCCAGTCTTTGGCGGTTCGTGGGAAAGAGGTCGTGTTGTGTGTTTCAAGCAATCGTTTGCTGTTCGGAGTCATTTCTGAGGAAAGTTCTAGGCGGTTGGCTGACCTTCTGAACCAAATGGGGATCCGCATACTGCATGAATGCACAGTTACGGAAGTTTTGGGTGAACTTGATGTGCGTGCGGTGCGTCTGTCGGTCGGAAAGGTTATTGGTTGTGAGGCTGTCATTTTTGCTGATGCGAGTTCCGATTGCCGTTTTTTTGAGCGTTTTGATCTGAAATGTGATCCATCAATCACCGTGTCTCAGGGCATGAGGGCCTCGGAACCTGGTGTATTCGCGCTGGATGAAGCAGTGCGTTTAGATGTTCTACCGGCGGAATTTTTGGGCGAAGACGACGCTTTTTTAAATTGGCAGGCCGAATCACTGAAGGCGGGTTTTTTAGATCGTGATTTTGAGGTATCTGCGCCGGCTTCGGAAGTGCTTTTTGATATTGGTACGAGGCATGTTTCGATATGGGCAAGCGGTCAGTCGATGGAAGGGTGTTCTCAACATGTTCGGGAACTGTCGGAAGACGCGTATTGTATTTTGGCGCTGAACGGGGAAAGAAAAATCATATCGATTATGACGGTTAATATTCCAGACAGAAAAATGGTGTTGCCTGTTGAAGATCTTTCAGCGCCGATGGGAGAAAACGATTTAAATAATTACACGCCTGTATTTCGGCAAGAGCGCGGCTCGCAGGAAGCGATCGGCCTCAGTGAGGGTTCTGATGCTTCGAATCATGAGAAAATATTGACTAAAGAGGCTGTGTAGCCGATTTTGATAAAACTGTGAAAAATAAATTTTTCTTGAAAAAAAGCAGATTATGTATTATTCTTATCTAAAATTAAGTATTTTAAAGACATTTCAAACAGCGTGCATTGCCTTTCTTTTCATATCGATAACTCCCTATATAGGCTTTTCCGATAATTTAAATGAAAATCGTTCCGCTGAAGCAGAAAAATATCGGATATTGGGGTATGAGGCGCAGCAAAAGGGAGACGTGGAACAGGCGTTAACATTGTATTCCAAAGCGGTCGAGTTTGGGGTCAATAGCTCGATCTTGTTTAATGATTTGGGCGTTGTATATGAAGAGCTGGGGTTGACGGACCGCGCAGAAGAGTTTTATCTTAAGGCATTACAGGCTGATTCAACGTATTTACCTCCGTATACGAATTTGGCATATTTATACAAGTTTTTAGGGGACAATGCAGAGGCGATTTATTATTTGCAGCAGCGTATTGAACGAGCCCCTGAAGGAGATGCCTGGATTCCTCGATTGGTCACAGAGCTGCAGGAGATGGATCCGAATTATAAAGAAAAAATGGTTATCAAGCAGCTGGACGAATTGCATCTCAAGATCGCGGAGGACAAAAGGGAAGAATTGTCCCTTGAAATCGGCCGGGTCAAGAAGCATATGGACCAAGCAGAGGTTTTTCTGGGCCTGGGTCAATTTGAAGATGCCCTTCATGAGTTGAATAATGCTTTACGGCTTTCACCTGAAAATTCCCAAGTTCTGGAGTTTATGCAGAAAATTGAACGCGCTCAATTGGCAGAAGAAATTGATGAGAGGGCGCAGAGGGCTTTAGAGATGATCAGGACGGGTGATGTAGAGTCAGCTCGACAGGAGTATCAATACATACTCTCCGTAATTCCGGACAAATAATCTTAGTCCAGATTCCGATGACAGAGATGAATGCCGTAGTGAGGCTGAAAAGAAGAGCTTGAGATCATGGCAAAAATAAAAATTTTTTTGTTGGATGCCCATGCATTATGTTATAGGGCTTTTTATGCGGTAAAGGATCTTACGGACAGCAAAGGGCAGCCGACCAATGCGGTATTCGGATTTACAAAAACAGTTAAAAAATTGCTTAAGGATTTTCAGCCGGAATATATTGCGGTGTGTTTTGATGTTTCTAAAAAGACGCATCGAACCGAGAAATATGCGCAGTACAAAATACAGCGTCCGAGCATGCCGGATGCATTAAAGAGCCAGATTCCACTGATCCGTGATGTTGTGAGAGGCTATCAATTACCGATCTTTGAAAAAGAAGGCTATGAGGCCGATGATGTGATTGCAACCATTGCCCGGAAATTTGAAGGCAAGGATACAGAGGTGGTTGTGATCAGTGATGACAAGGACTTTTTTCAGCTTGTCGGACCGCAGGTATCGGTTTTCAGCCCGCGGCGTGAACAGATGATCACTGAAGCTCAGGTGGAGGATGTTTTGGGGGTCCCTCCGCGTCAGGTGTGCGACCTGATCAGTTTGGCAGGTGATAAATCCGATAATATTCCCGGGGTTGCCGGAATCGGAGCGGTGTCTGCCAAGAAGCTTTTGAAAGCGTACGCATCGCTGGAAGAGATTTTCATGCATTTGGATGATGTGGAATCCGCAAGCCTTAGAAAGAAACTTGCGGAACATGAGCAGGAAGCTTTTTTGAGCAAAGAGTTGGCTATTTTATCGACCGATGTGCCGATTGAGGTCGAACTGGATGATTTAAAATTTTTCGGTCCGGATCAAAAAAAGTTATTTGCTCTTTTTCAGAGTTTGGAGTTCCATAGGATGGCGGATGAGTTTTCGGTTCAACCGCACGCGCAAGAAAGCGCGGTAAAGCCGGTGATCTGCGAATATCAGGATTTTTCCGGACTGGGAGCTTTGGCTCGGGAACGAAAAGTGTGCGCAGTTTATTGGAAGCCGCAAGAGGGGGAGGTCTCCCGGTGTTATGTGTGCGTCAACAATAAAATAGCGGTTTCTAAAAATTTATCTGATCTGGCGTTCCTGGATTCTATTCTGCGCGATTGCGAGATTGTTAAGATTGTTTTTGATTTGAAAACACAGTTGCGTGACAGAAACTGCCCTTTATGGCAGGCGGAAAATGTTTTTGACCTTATGTTGGCCGGGTATGTGATTGATCCGGTCCGTTCGATGAGCAGTTTGAGTTCTTTGACATGGACGTATCTTAAACGCGTGCTGTCCTCGGAAGCGGATGAAGCGGAGCACTTAAAGGCGGCATATGACCTTTATGTTCCTCTTCAGGGAGCATTGCCGGAGAATGGAGCGGACAAGCTTTTTTATGATCTTGAAATGCCCTTAAGCGTTATTTTGGCGGGGATGGAGCGGGACGGTGTCAAATTGGACGTGGCGTTTTTAGGTGAGCTGTCTTTGGAATTTCAAAAAAAGATTTCGGCGATTGAGAAGGAACTTTATGATTTGGCCGGGGAAGAATTTAATTTGAATTCTCCGAAACAGTTGAGCCATATTTTATTTGAACGGTTGAAATTGCCGGTGATTAAAAAAACGAAGACGGGTTATTCAACTAATGAAGAGGTTCTGAACCGGCTGGCGTCGCGGCATCCGTTACCGGCAAAAATTTTAGAATATCGGCAGTTGGCAAAATTGAAGTCGACTTATATTGATGCGTTGCCGGAATTGGTTGATCAGAAGACCGGGCGATTGCATGCGTCGTTTAACCAGACCGGAACAGAGACGGGGCGTTTAAGTTCAAGCAATCCGAATTTGCAGAATATTCCGATCCGTGCGGAATTGGGCCGTCAGGTTCGTCGGGCTTTCATTCCGCTGGAAGAGGGACATGAACTTCTTTCCGCGGATTATTCGCAGATTGAATTGCGTATCTTGGCGCATCTGTCCGAAGATGAAAATTTGATCCGGGCTTTTAAACAGGGTGAAGATATTCATGTCTACACGGCAGGTTTAATGTTCGAGGTTGCTGTGGCGGATGTGACCCGTGAAATGCGTACGGCGGCCAAACGGGTAAATTTCGGGATAATTTTTGGCATCAGTGCGTTTGGATTGGCGAAGGATTTGGAAGTTTCTCATGCGCAAGCGCAGGATTTTATTGATCGTTATTTTTTGCGTTACCCGAAAGTTAAATCTTTTATGGATCATGCGATTGAATCCTGTGAAAAACTTGGGTATGCGGAGACGCTTTTAAAGCGCAGACGGATGATCCCGGAGATTCACAACCCGAACATGACGGTTCGTCAGTTTGCACAGCGGCAAGCGATCAACGCGCCGGTTCAGGGTTCCGCCGCGGACCTTATGAAGATTGCGATGATCCGTATCGAGCGGGGGATCCAGTCCCGGGGGCTTTTGTCGAAGATGCTGATTACGGTTCATGATGAGTTGGTTTTTGATATGGTTCCTAAGGAACAGGCAGAGCTGGTTGATCTGGTTCGCAATGAAATGGTGATGGCGTTGGTTTTGAGTGTTCCCATTGAAGTGTCGGTTCGAAAAGGTAAAAATTGGTTTGATTTAGAGGATGTGAGATGAATATTGTTTTTTGCGCATCAGAAGTCGTGCCGTTTGCCAAGACCGGAGGGTTGGCGGATGTGTGCAGCGCGTTGCCGTTGGCTTTAGCCCAGACCGGCGCAAATGTTAGAATTATTTTGCCGTTTTATCGATGTGTCAAGGAGAGCGGTGTTGTCTTAGAAAAGGTGGCAGCGGGATTTTATCAGACGCGTTTAGAGAACAAGGTTCGTGTTTATTTTGTCGAGCATGACGGATATTTTGATCGTGAGGGGTTTTATGGGGACGCTCAGGGAGATTATCCGGACAATCTTAAGAGATTTTTATTTTTCAGCCGTCAGGTTTTCAAGCTTTTAAAAATTTTGGGAACTCCGGCGGATGTGATTCATTGCCATGATTGGCAGACGGGTGCGATTCCGCTGCTGCTGCGATTTCAGTATGCTCAGGACGCGTTCTTTGAAAAAACGAAAACGGTTTTTACAATTCACAATTTGGCCTATCAGGGTCTTTTTCCGAAGGAGATGTTTGGCGAGCTGGATTTGGGGCAGGAGGCGATGAATGAGGGCGGATTGTATTTTTATGGGAGACTGAGTTTGTTGAGAAGTGGAATTGTCTGCAGTGATCTGGTGACAACCGTCAGTCCTCAGTACGCGCGGGAGATCCAGACGCGAGAGATGGGTTGCGGGATGGATGACGTATTAACGGTGCGCGGGGAGCGGGTGTTGGGCATTTTAAACGGAATTGATTATTCCGTCTGGAGCCCAACCGAAGATCAGTATATTGTTAAATCATATTCCGCGGATACGCTGAAATTGAAGCTTGAAAATAAAAAGGTTCTTCAGGCTGAATCAAATCTGGCCATTGATCAGAGAATTCCGTTGCTCGGTTTTGTGGGGAGGTTTTCACATCAGAAGGGTGTCGGGCTGCTTAAGTCTGCCGGAGAGGCCTTGTGTGGAAAAGATCTGCAGATGGTCTTTTTGGGGATCGGGGATGCCGAATCGGAGTCGGTTATAAAGTCTTTGGCTGAGCGTTATCCGGATAAGGTGGCGGTTCATTTTAAGTTTGACGAAGGCCTGGCGCATCGGATCTTTGCCGGAAGCGATTTTTTTCTTATGCCGTCGGTGTTTGAGCCGTGCGGATTGACGCAGCTGATGGCGCTGCGCTATGCGACCATGCCGATCGTTTCGGCGGTTGGCGGTTTGGTGGACACGGTGAAGGATGTTTCTGAGCCGAACGGAACCGGGATTGTTTTAAAAGGTTATGATGCGCATGGAATGATCGAGGCGGTGGATCGGGCGCTTGCTCTTTATTCGAAAACAAAGAATTTTGAAGAGATTCTTAAGCGGGGCATGACAGAACAATTTTCATGGGATGCGTCCGCCACCCGGTATCAAAGGGCGTATGAGTCGTTGAGGGAGTTGTCATGACAGTGATCGCCGTTACGGGTAATCTGGGAGCAGGGAAAACAACTGTTTCTCAAATGTTTGTTGGCCTGGGGGCTTCTCTGATTGACGCGGATGTGATTGCGCATCAGCTGTTGGACGGTAACCGTTCCTGTCAAAGAAAAGTAAGGGCTGCATTCGGGCCGGATATTTTTGAGGACGGTTGTATCAGTAGAAAGAAAATTGCGGCCAAAGTGTTCGAGGATGAACAGTCCTTGAAGATTTTAGAGGCGATTATTCATCCGTTGGTCCGAAAAGAAATTCAAAAGCAGCTCAGTCAGTTCCGGCGGGCTAAGAATGACCGTATCGTTATTCTTGAGATTCCTTTGTTGTTTGAAACCGGGATGGAAATATTTGCCGATGCGGTGGTGGCGGTCCGATCGAACCGCAAGCTGCAGATCGAGCGCATTGTAAAGAAGCGAAAGATGACGTCGCGTGAGGCGATGGCGCGGCTGAAACATCAAATGTCTCAGCAGGAAAAATTAAAGAGGGCGGATTTTGTCGTGGACAATCGCCTTTCCAGAAAGAATACTCGAGCTCAAGTGCGTCGGATCTTTGACGCTCTCGTTTATAATAAATAAGGCATTTTTACAGAGGAAGTTATATGACAAGAGAATTGTCACAATCAAAGAATAGTAAAGTCAAAGAAGGAGATCCTACCATGGAAAAAACGGCGACCAAAAATGGAGCCAAAAACTCTGACCGCAACGGCAGCAAAACAGCTCAATCCGGCCAAGTCAATATCAGTCAGCTGAAGGACATGAAAGTGTCTGAGTTGACAAAAATGGCCCGCGATATGAACATTGAAGGCTTTAGCGGAAGCAAAAAACAAGAACTGATTTTTAAGATTTTGCAGAAACGCGCTGAAGTAGATGGGATGATGTTCGGCGAAGGGGTCTTGGAGATCCTGCCCGAAGGATTCGGGTTTTTGAGAAGTTCAAATTATAATTATCTGCCCTGTCCGGATGATATCTATATTTCTCCGTCACAAATCCGCCGGTTTGATTTAAAGACCGGGGACATTGTCGGAGGCCATATTCGTCCGCCAAAAGAAGGGGAGAAGTATTTTGCTCTTCTGAAAGTGGAAACGGTCAATTATGAGGATCCGGAGAAGGCGAAAGATAAGATCTTTTTTGATAATCTGACGCCGCTCTATCCGAATCAACGACTGAAGCTGGAGACGGACCCTCGGGAGATCTCCACGCGGGTTGTGGACTTATTGACGCCGATCGGCAAAGGACAGCGCGCGTTGATCGTGGCGCCTCCCTATAGCGGCAAGACGGTTTTGATGCAGAAAATCGCCAATGCGATTGTGGCCAACAATCCGGATGTCATTTTGATGGTGCTTCTGATTGATGAGCGCCCCGAAGAGGTCACGGATATGCAGAGAAGCGTGAAGGGTGAAGTCATTGCATCGACGTTTGATGAGCCGGCCGACCGGCATGTGCAAATCGCTGAAATCGTGCTGGAGAAGGCCAAACGTCTGGTGGAGCACAAACGCGATGTTGTTATTCTTTTAGACAGCATCACGCGTTTAGCGCGTGCGTATAATACGGTTGTTCCGCACAGCGGAAAGATCCTTTCCGGCGGTGTGGATTCCAACGCATTGCATAAGCCCAAGCGGTTTTTTGGGGCGGCACGTTCGATTGAGGAGGGGGGCAGTTTGACGATTATTGCCACATCCTTGGTTGATACCGGAAGCCGTATGGATGAGGTCATCTTTGAGGAGTTCAAAGGGACCGGTAACATGGAATTACAGCTGGATCGGAATTTGTTTCAGCGCCGTATTTACCCGGCGATTGACATTAAACGCTCCAACACTCGTCATGAGGAGCTTTTGATTCCGGAAGATCAGCTGCAGCGCATTTGGTTGATGCGTAAGGCGATCAGTGATCTGAATTCGGCAGAAGCCATGCAGCTTCTGATCGAAAAGATCTCAAAGTATAAAACGAACGAAGAATTCTTGAATAACATGAATAAATAGGTTGAAGGAGGGGAACGATGAAAGACGCAATTCATCCGGATTACAAAGAAGCAATTGTTACATGTGCCTGCGGGCAGGTGATCCACACGCGGTCCACAAAGAAGGATATCCGTGTTGAGATCTGTTCAAACTGTCATCCGCTTTTCACGGGTGAGAAAAAGTATGTTGACTCCGCTGGGCGCATTGAAAAGTTCAAACAGCGCTACGGAAAATAATTTTTTGCAGAAGAGTGTGAACTATGGCCTTGGATAAACTCAATCGCGCCTTGCAAAAGTTAGCGCAGATGGAAAACCGTTACACGGAAGTGGAACAGTTTCTCGTTGATCCCGATATTATAACGGACCAGTCGCGCTATCAAAAGTTGACCAAAGAATTTTCGGATCTAATGTTTCCGATTGAAAAATACCGAAAGTTCCGTGATTATCAACGACAATCCAAAGAGCTTCAGGAATTCATCGAATCCGGGGCGGATGATGATTTTTCCGAGCTTGCTCAAAGCGAGCGGAAGGACCTGCAGTCGCGTATGAAGGACTTGGAGCCGTTATTGATTGATTTGGCATTCCCCCGAACTGAAGAACGTGATCAAAATCTTATTTTTGAGATCCGGGCCGGTACGGGAGGGCAGGAGGCCAGCCTTTTTGCCGCGGTTCTGTTCCGCATGTATAGCAAATACGCCGAACAAAAAGGGTGGCGGGTCGAGGTGATGAGTTCGCATGAGTCAGAGGCTGGCGGATTTAAAGAAATTATTTTTGGTGTTTCCGGGCCCGGGGCATCCAAACTGCTCAAGTGGGAAAGCGGAGTGCATCGGGTTCAGCGGGTGCCGGTGACCGAGGCTCAGGGCCGTATTCACACGTCAGCGGCAACTGTCGCGGTGCTTTTTGAGCCGGAAGAAATCGATGTTCAGATTGATCCTAAGGATTTGAAAATTGATGTTTTTCGCTCCTCAGGACCGGGAGGGCAAAGTGTGAACACCACGGATTCTGCGATCCGCATCACGCATCTTTCCAGCGGGATCGTCGTGATCTGTCAGGATGAGCGTTCTCAACTGAAGAATAAAAATAAGGCCATGCGGGTTTTGCGGGCGCGTCTGTTAGAGAAGAGGACGCAGGAGAGTCAGGATAAGGAGTCGAAGGACCGCAAAGCTAAAATCGGGAGCGGTGACCGCAGTGAGAAAATCCGCACCTACAATTACTCTGAACATCGGGTGACCGATCATCGGATCGGTTTGACTGTTTATAAGTTGCCGGCTGTCTTGGAGGGGGATTTGGAGGATATTACTCAGGCCCTTGTCCAAGCCGAAGAGGAAATTCGAGTCGATGAACGAGACTGAACAGATTTTAACGCATGTGTTGGGGTGCCGGCGGGTTGATTTATATACACGCCGTCCGTTGATGACATGTGATCAGAAAGCACGCGTGGATCAGATCGGATCATATTTAAAAACAGGGATGCCGTTGCAGTATGCTTTGGGTGAGGTTGATTTCTGCGGTCTGACATTGAGCGTTGATGCAAGGGTGCTTATTCCTCGTCCGGAAACTGAGCTTTTGGTGGAACAGGCCGAGCGTATTTTATCTCAATGGAATGATGAGGAGACGGTTATTTTGGATTTAGGAACCGGATCCGGAAATATCGCGATCAGCTTGGCAAGGTTTTTTTCACGGTGCCGGATCGTGGCCGTCGATGTTTCAGCGGAGGCGTTGTCTTTGGCCAGAGAGAACGCGCAGCGGCAGGCCGTGGCAGAGCGGATTGAATTTATTCATGCGGATATGAAGCCATGGCTGGCCTTGCAGTCCGAGAATTCTTTTTCGATGATCGTGTCCAACCCGCCGTACATTCCATCTGGACAATTATCAGGATTGCCGGCGGATGTTCAGCAGGAACCTCATCTGGCTCTTGATGGAGGGATAGATGGTTTGGATTTTTACCGTGTGATCATGACCCATGCCGGCCGTCTTCTTTCGCCGCAAGGGTTTTTGTTATGTGAATTTTGGGACGGCCAGGACCTTGCGATTCAAAAGATGCTGCGCGATGATCAACGGTCTTCTTGGGAAGTCCATTTTTTGAAAGATTTTTCTTGTGTCAATCGCATTCTGACAGCACAATTACAATGACAGTCGACTAACGATTTCTAGTGATGGGGGTAATGGCCATGGAAAAAATTGTTATTGAAGGAAAAAAACCTTTAAGCGGAGAAGTGAAGGTCAGTGGCGCTAAGAACGCAGCGCTTCCGATCATGGCGGCGACCCTTTTGACCGATGCCCCATGCATTCTGGAAAATGTTCCCCGTCTGAGAGATACCCTCACGATGGCCAAGCTTTTGAAGTCCTTAGGCAAAAATGTTGATTTTTCCGGCAATACTGTGAAGATCACAGCTAAGAATGGGTTAAATCCGGTCGCAGATTACGACCTCGTTTCAACCATGCGGGGCTCTTTCTGCGTGCTGGGTCCGCTTTTGGCAAAATTGGGTCAAGCTAAGGTTTCGTTGCCTGGCGGCTGTGTTATCGGCATCCGTCCGGTTGATCTGCATTTAAAAGGGTTGCGTGCGTTAGGGACAAAAATGAAATTTGAGAGCGGATACATTGTCGCTCATACTAAGGGTTTAAAGGGCGCTCAAATTTATTTGGGCGGTGTTTTCGGATCATCCGTTTTAGCGACCGCCAATATTATGATGGCGGCCGTTTTGGCGAAAGGCGAGACGATTATTGAATCTGCCGCCTGTGAACCTGAAGTCGAAGATCTGGGGAACTTTCTCAACAGTATCGGGGCGAATGTCTCCGGACACGGGACGCCTAAGGTTATTGTTCGAGGTGTCCGTGACCTCCATGGATCCACCTATACGATCGTATCAGACCGTATTGAAGCGGCGACCTTCGTCCTTTTGGCAGCCGCGACGAAAAGTCCGATCACGATCACAAATACGAATTGTTCTCAATTATTGGTCTTGGTAGATAAGCTGGAGGAGTACGGCGCGAAGATCCGCTGCAAGGATGGAAACATCAGTTTAAAAGCCCCGCGTAAGGGAAAGCCGGTGAGCGTGACAACGTATCCTTATCCGGGTTTTCCGACGGATTTGCAGGCGCAGTTTATGGCGTTGATGGCATTAACGCCGGGAGTAAGCGTCATTACGGATAAAGTTTTTCCTGATCGGTTTATGCATATTGCTGAACTCAGCCGGATGGGCGCCAATATTCGCCGGGAGGGCAACAGCGCCATTATTGAGGGGATGCCGGCCCTCTATGGGGCGCCGGTGATGGCCTCTGACCTGAGGGCATCGGCGGCACTGGTCATTGCCGGTCTGGCAGCGGAAGGTGTCACCGAGATCCATCGGGCCTATCATATTGACCGCGGTTATGAAAATCTGGATCAGAAATTAATTGCCCTTGGCGCGAGCATTAAAAGGGAAGAGGAGTGAGGTTTTTGAAGATGGTTTTAATGATCGATAATTATGATTCTTTTACATATAATCTTGTTCAATACTTTGGCGAGTTGAAGGCGCAGGTCAAAGTGTACCGCAATGATGCCATTTCGATTGATCAGATCCGGCAAAAAAATCCGCAATGCATTATTATTTCACCTGGGCCGAGTACTCCGGTCAATGCAGGGGTCTCGGTGGAGGTTGTGCATCAATTTGCCGGAACAATTCCGATCCTCGGAGTTTGTTTAGGCCATCAGGCCATCGGTTATGCCTTCGGCGGGAAGATCGTAAATGCGCGTCGTTTGATGCACGGAAAGACTTCGCAGATCAAGCACAACGGCGAGGATGTGTTTTCGGGTTTAAGCAACCCGTTTGAAGCGACACGATATCATTCGTTAGTGATTGAAAAAGAGTCCTGCCCAGAATGTTTGGAAGTGACGGCCTGGAGCGATGATGAGGATCACGAAATCATGGGCATTCGTCATCGGACATTGCCGGTTTGGGGCGTGCAGTTTCACCCGGAATCGATCCTGACGGTTGAGGGCAAGCGTGTGCTGGAAAACTTTCTTGCATTGAAATGATGATCGAATATATCGAAAAATTAAAGCATGGCCGGGATTTAACCGCGGAGGAGATGTACATCGTCATGGAGCGGATTATGTCCGGCCAGGCGAGCCTGGATGAGATGGTGGATGTTTTGGTGGCTCTGCAGGAGAAGGGTCCGGCCATTGATGAGATCCGAAGCGCGGCGGCGGTGATGAAAAAGTTCTACATTCCGGTTCATACCGATGCGGAGCGGGTTTTTGATTTTGTCGGCACCGGCGGTGACAAAAAAAACACATTTAATATTTCAACATTGTCCGCTCTGGTGGTTTCTTCGGCCGGAGTGGTGGTTGCCAAGCATGGCAATCGAGCCGCATCCAGTACCTGCGGCAGTGCGGATGTTTTAGAGGCGTTAGGGGTCAATCTGTCGCTGTCCGTTGAGGCGCTGAGTGTGTGTCTTGAACGTGTAGGTTTTGCTTTTCTTTTTGCGCGCAATCTGCATCCGGCGATGAAGCATGTGGCTGCGGCACGCAAGGCCATTGGTAAACCGACCATTTTTAATGTGTTAGGTCCGTTGATTAATCCGGCTTCTCCGACGCATCAAGTTCTTGGGGTTTATTCGCGCAAGTGGCTGGAACCGTTTGTTCAGGTTGCTAAGGATTCCGGCCTTCAGCGTGCCTTAGTTGTTCATGGTGATGACGGAATGGATGAAGTGACAACGACAACCACAACCCAGGTCGCGGAATGGACGGGGACTGAGATCCGGTTTTTTACCATCAGCCCGATCGATTACGGCATTGAGATGGCGCATGAAGAGGATTTAAAGGGCGGAAGCCTTCAGGAAAATGTGGCCATTGTCCATGATATTCTGAGCGGAGCGAACGGTCCAAAGCGCGACAATATCCTTTTGAATTCCGCTGTGGGGCTGTATGCCGCCGGGGCCGTCGATGATATTGCTGAGGGGATCGAGCTGGCGGCGCAGTGTCTGGATTCCGGGGCCGCACGAGAAAAACTCAGTGACGTGATCCGGTTTACAACTACGGGTGAGAGGACTTGACGTGAACGGTGTTGAGCCACACGATTTCCTGAATAAAATTTTGGTTTCCAAACGGAAAATGGTCGACGATCGTAAGGTTTTCCTTGGGAACATCAAACGCAATGTTGAGGCGAGCCGTTTGACGCGGTACAGTCTCTTTAAAGAGCAGATTGTTCAGTCTGACCGGATTTCTTTGATCGCTGAAATCAAGCGGGCGTCTCCGTCCCAAGGGATCTTGTGCCAAGACTTCGGTGTTTCGCATTTGGCGCGATTGTATAAGGAAACCGGGGCAGCGGCACTCTCAGTTTTGACGGAACAGGATTTTTTCCTCGGCCGGCCGGATTACGTACGGTTAGCGGCGGATTTTGACCTTCCGGTTTTAGCTAAGGATTTTTTTATTGACGAACTTCAGATTTATGAGGCATTCAGTTTTAACGCCAGCGCAATCCTTCTGATCATGGCGATCTTAAGCGATGAACAGGTCAAACTTTTTTCGGAAACCGCGCAGCGGCTCGATATGGATTGTCTGGTTGAAGTGCACACACAGGAAGAATTAGAGCGGGCCCTGAAATTGGATGCGGATATCATCGGCATTAATAATCGCAATCTGACAACCTTTGAAGTTGACCTTAAGACCGGGGAACGGCTTTTATCGCAGATTCCGCAGGGAAAGGTCCGGGTCATTGAAAGCGGGCTGAGAACATATGAGGACATTCAGCATTTTAAGAGTTTGGGAGCGCATGCGGCTTTGATCGGTGAGATTTTTCTCCGGGCCGCGGATATTCCTGCTAAAATGCGGGAAGTAATGGGGGAAGAACTGAATCAACGGAAAAAGGTTTAAAGGAGTTTTATGGCTCGCATTAAGATTTGCGGAATTACCAGTGTTGAGGATGCCTTGATGGCGGTGAAGCATGGCGCAGGAGCGATCGGATTTATTTTCTATAAAAAAAGTCCGCGGTATATCGGACCATACAAGGTCAAGAAAATTGTCCAGGCCTTGCCGCCGTTTGTGACGCCGGTCGGAGTGTTTGTGGATCAAAGACAAGGCGCGGTATTAGATGTGGCGCATTTTTGCGGAATTCGCACGCTGCAATTTCATGGGCAGGAGGATCCTCTGTATTGTAAACGGTTTCGGCAAAAAGGTTTTTCAGTGATCAAAGGTTTTCGCGTTCAGGAGACGCTGGATCTCTCGGTGGTCAAGGAGTATGATGTCAACGCGATTCTGCTGGATGCCTTTGTAGAAGGCGTTCCGGGAGGAACCGGTAAAACCTTCAATTGGGCGGTGGCAAAAAGGTTAAAAGGTTTAGGAGTGCCGATTATTTTATCAGGAGGCCTGCATTATAACAATGTGGTGGAGGCGCTCGAAGAAGTTCGACCCTATGCGGTAGATGTTTCAAGCGGCGTTGAAGAGCAGGATAAGCCGGGCGTCAAGAATGAGCGCTCTGTGCGGATCTTCTGCGAAAAGGTACTGTTGTAAAGCTTCTGTTGTTCTCATCCCTTTCAAAAAAAATCCCCGGTGAGGAACATTCTCATGAGTCGTGTAGTCTTTGATATTGAGACGGTGGGCTGCGCTTTGGAAGATCTGGATGACCGTTCGCGGGAGTATTTCCTGCAGTTCTGTGATTCGGTGGAAGGCGTGCAAAAGGTGAGGGAACAGCTGAATTGTTATCCGTTGACCGCACAGGTTGTAGCGCTGGCGATGATGGATGCAGATCATGAAAAAGGGGCGGTTTATTATCAGTGCGCGGATATGGATGCCAGAAATTTTAAAGAAAAGGGGATCTGCTATATTCCGTGCTCAGAGCGGGAGATTTTGGAGCATTTCTGGAAGCAGATCGAACGCTTTGATCAATTTGTGACCTTCAATGGGAGGGCGTTTGATTGTCCATTTCTGATGATCCGTTCTGCGGTTCAGGGCGTTTCCTGCCGGCGGAATTTAGTGCCGTATCGCTACAGCAGTAGTGTTCATATTGATTTGGCGGATCAAGTATCCTTTTATGATGCCTTTCGCCGCAAGTTTCCGCTTCATTTATGGTGTCAGGCGTTTGGGATTTTAAGTCCGAAAAGTCAGGGAATTGATGGACACCGAGTTCCCGAGCTTTTTGTGACGGGGGAGTATGAGTCGATTGCGCGGTATTGTTTGAAAGATGTGCAGGCGACTCGGGAATTGTTCCGGAAATGGGAACGCTTCCTTTGTGCGGCATAGATATATGGTTTTTATAACTTCTTTTAATGCAAATGGTTATGATGATTCACTGAGTCGTGCCGATAGGACGGGTTTTGTGAACATTATTTAACCTTTTGGAATATAAGGGTTTAAATGAATTTGCGAGAGTGTTTTATTTGATTGGAGGACTTGTTTTATCTTTGTAAAAAATGATATAGTTGAAATGAGCCGATAAAGGTAAACTCGAGGAAACTCGGGGACACAAAACTTCAGACCTACGTTGTTCGAAAACCGGGAAGGCCCGATCAGTTGGCTTGGCGCCCCCTGGGCCAACGGGGCATGAACAGATGCGTTCGATGGTTTGTAGAGCAATACGGTGGCTGAGTTGCCGAAGCGCACGGGAAGTCAAGCCCGTCTTTGTCGGCTCTTATTCTGAATTTTTTAGAGCGACCTTAAGTTTTCTGGTCGCTTTTTTTTGTCCGCGGTTCAATAAATAAAGCGGATAAGCCCCTGCGGTCGAATTCGATTCAAAGGCAGAAACCCCTGCTCATCGTTTTGCTGCGGGAACCGCGGATCAGCAGAGCGCTTTAAATGTGTCATTTTTCCCTTTCATTCCTGTTGTTTTCTGGCAAACTCTTGTTATAATATTTAAAATCATAATAATATGGCTCTTCACCGTTTCCTGTGGGTAAATCACAGGGGTTGATCTTTGATAAATGACGTTATGACCTTAAGTTTTAAATACTCAAGATTCCGAATTCCGAAAGAACGTCTTTGAATGACACGGATTTTATTGATCAGG